>JANLQO010000570.1:0-9409 GCA_031367855.1 Planctomycetia bacterium
ACACGATTTTCAAGGCAGTATTGTCGTTGCCGGAGAGGGTCAGACCCCTTTTCGGAAAGGCACTAAGTAGATGAGCGGGCCAAGCAGTGCTATGCTACCAGACGAAACCTGCTGAGACATACCGGCTTTCGAGTCCACCAGCAAGTAGCGGTTAGGCGAGGAATTGTCCTCAACGAGTGCCCCTTGCCACTAGGCTCCAATTCCTAGCAGTTGCAGTTTGTCAAGAATGGTCGCCTTGTCGAATGGCTTGGTGATATATTCATTCACGCCAGCCATAAACGCCAGCTCCATACGCTCCATCTCGGTCTCGGTAGTAACCATCATCAACGGCAAATTCGAGTATTCAGGATTGGCGCGCACCGCTGTGATGAAATCCAATCCGTTCATTCTTGGCATGTTCCAGTCGACCAAAACCAAGTCTGGGGCGCCGAGTTCCTCCAAGCATTGGAGTCCTTCGATGCCGTTTCCAGCCTCGGAAACTTCAAAGTCAAGTTGCTTCATGATTTCAGCGATAATCCGGCGAATGGCACGAGAATCATCTACTATGAGAACACGCATGGAAGCGTTCCTTTCCAAAAAGTCAAACGAAAGTTGTTTTTTGACACTCTTGAGCTTTCATCCAAAAAGCTCAAACCATTTTGCTACAAGGCGGCTAGCGGCTGAGGATCATGCACCGGCAAACCCGGCTGAGTCTGTTGTCCGCAATCAAGCGCAGCGTTGAGCTCGCCCGAAATGGCGTTAACACCGTCTAACACTTGGCTCTCAAGACGCGTTGGATGCGAGGCTATTGCGCGAGCCTCTTCGATAGTTTGGGATACTCTTTTTCGCTCGACCTGGAACTTCTGCACGAAAACGGTACCGAGTACACAACAAATTAAGTTGATACCAACGGTTAGTGAGTTGGCGAGGCCTATACCATAGAGACTGGCGAAGCTTATCAAGAAATTCGCCCAAATGTACGCCAGGATTCCAGATCGTGCAGTGGTAGTCAAGACGCGTGTCCCATCAAGGTACTTAATAAGCCTGCCGACGATCGGTAACTTGCGTAAGCAGTTCTGGAGCTGCGGCAGGCTTTGGATTAGGAAGAAGGAGGATGCGAGCAGGGTGGTTGTGGTTGGAATGAATGGCAACACCAGCGATACAAGGCCGACCAAAGTCAAGCTAATGCCGAGCAACATGTAGAGAGCCCGGGAGCTCCACTTTATGGCTGTTAGGAATATTTTGGAATTCATCGAATGTCCGAAACCAATTAGAGAATCACTTGTAATGATTGACTCCGATCGGCATCGCGGCGATGAATGTCAGAATTGGAATACATATGGCACCCATGCAAGTTCGTTTTTCGTAATTGTTCTATTGGGATACATCACGCCTCGGATACCTGGGGCCAAAGTATCCAATTACGTCTAGGCTTTGTCTCAAAAGGGGTCTGACCCTCTCCGGTCAGGTTCTTTCCCTAAAAAGCTCATTTTCGCTACAAGTTGAGTATTTACCGCATCTAGAAAATGGTTGTAATCAACCATAGCTTTTATTTGCTGTTCAATTTTTGCACTTTAACGCTTTTTGAGGAATTAGCTGGTTTCTTCCAGTGCCGAACACCGTCGTGGCGATTGCATCACTGACGCCATTAATTTCCGGTCAAATTCCAACCGCGTTGATCACAGGGAGTCAACTGCGTACGAACTCCTTCGCACATAGTAACCCGAAAAACCTCGCCGTCGCACTCGAGAGCAAGATCCCGTACGACTTTGGATCCCGCAAGAGGGAATTCGAAATCGTGGCCAGACGTAACCGTTGGAATTGAAAGGAAAGAAGGGGCTAGGACTTGCCCCTTGATGTTCCCACCAATCATATTGGTTAACTCAGCGAAAACGTCTTGCACATCGGATTCGGAAATGTTGGCCAAGCCAACTTCGAGATAGCGGCTCGCAATAGTACGCGCGAGCGACTCCGAGCATTGAATGATAACGGCTCCAGTCCATTCACCGCTGATTTGGATACAACCTGTAATCGGTTCCCATCGCTTTGGTACAGATGTTGTTTCGACAGCGAGAGCTTCCAATTCGAGCATGGTCGCAAATACGTTCTGTGTAACCGCGATGATGTCTTCGTTCGTGATCATGATCGTCCTCGGGCTTTTTTTGTGATTGTCCAGATGCTGACAATGAAAAAGGGGTACCCCCAAATGGGCTTGGTTAGCTCATGCCAAGGGTCGATAGCAGGTTGTTTTGCCGACGGGTGTTCTCACGAATTTAGTGTCCAAATTCATGGTGGTTTCAGCTCCGCCTAAAAATAGGCAACCGTCCGGTCGCAAAATGCGATGGGCTTTGTTGAGGATGTTGGTCTTGGTTTCCGGCGAAAAATAGATCAATACGTTTCGTAGGAAAACAATGTCCAGCACCGGCAGGGTTAGCGGCCAGGATTCGATCAAGTTGACTTCGCGGAACTCGATCGATTTCCGAACGTCTTCCTTGATCTGCCATTGGAGACCATGCTTCGTAAAGTACTTGAGCAGCATCGGCATCGGCAATCCGCGATTGACTTCTGTTTGATTGAAGATTCCCTCTTGAGCCTTCTTGAGAATGGCCGTCGAGAGATCGCTGGCAATCAATCGCACTTTCCATCCGCCAAGCGCCGGAAAGCTTTCGCGAAGGAGCATCGCGATGCTGTAGACTTCTTGGCCGCTCGAGCAAGCGTTCGACCAAATATTGAGCGTTCGCTCTTTGGCGCGCTTTTCCATCAATTCTGGGATGATAACTGTCTTGAGTGCTTCAAACGGTTGTAGATCTCGAAAGAAGCTCGATTCGTTCGTCGTCATCGCATCAATGACCTTCGTCGCTAAATCTCGGCTACCAGGCTTTTTCAAAGCAGCTGCGAGTTCATCCAACGACGAAAGACCATTTTCGCGAGCGACCGGATTCAGTCGCGATTCGACTAAGTACGCTTTGCCGGGCTCCAAAACAATGGCCGATTTTTCACGCACAAAGTTGCAAAGAAAATCAAACGTGCCTGTATTGACTAGTGAGGAAGCGATACTCATTTCACGTTCCTACCTTTTCTAGCGTTCGGACGGTCCTGCCCGATAGAGTCTGTAGCATAATTTCGTCCGCGATTCGTTGAAGTGGGAGGATCTGGTGAGCATGCCCAGCATTTGCTACTGCACCGGGCATTCCCCAGACTACCGATGTTGCTTCGTCTTGAACCACGACCCGTCCGCCAGCCTGTCGAATAGTTCCGCAACCTCGTTGGCCATCTTGGCCCATGCCAGTCATTACCACCGACAGTACATTCGCTCCAAAAATTTCGGCGGCAGAGCGGAATAGAACATCTACCGCTGGACGACACGAGTTCTCAGGTGTCTCTTGATTCAGTACCGCTTTCAGCTGCGTTCCTTGTCGACGCATGGTCAAGTGGAAATTTCCTGGAGCAATCCAAGCTCCGCCGGGCTCAAGAAGATCTCCATCGGCCGCTTCGTGAACGTGAAGGTTCGATTGCTGATTCAAGCGATCCGCCAAGTGCTTCGTAAAAACGGGCGGCATGTGCTGTACGATTAAGATGGGAACCGGAAAATTAGCCGGTATTCGCGGCAGTACCAATGACAATGCGTTAGGGCCACCGGTCGATGTTCCGATGACGACGATGTCGACGCGTCTTGGTTTGGTCGGGATATTTGAGTTCGCTGATGCAAGTCCATTGTCACGTTTTACCGCGTCCCCAGTTTTGATGGTGCTTGCGATTGGGGGTGTCGTCCAAGTACAAAATTGCTTAATCTTGGGTAATAGTTGGTTCTGAACGCTCTGGATTGCGGCAGTCACGCTGCCCACATTCGCCGGCTTGGCTACGTAGTCATTCGCTCCCTTTGCAAGTGCGTCGAGGGTCGCCTCGGCACCGCGCTGAGTGAGCGTGCTAAACATGATCACGGGTAGTTTTGGATAGAGCTTGCGAATCTCTATCAGCGTCGTCAATCCATCCATTTCGGGCATTTCCATGTCCAACGTGATGATATCGGGATTGACTTGAGGGATTTTCAATAGTGCGATCTTGCCGTTCGCTGCGATACCAGCGATCTCAATGGCTGGGTCGGCAACGAGTGCGTCGGACAACAATCGACGAATCACCGTCGAGTCATCTACGATAAGAACTCGGATTTTACGCATGATTCTTTAAGCTCCCATTCCGATTCCGAGAAGCTGGAGCTTTTCCAAGAGAATGGTCTTGTCGAAAGGCTTCATAACGTACTCGTTAACGCCAGCCACGAAGGCTTGAGCCATTTTCTCCATCTCAGTCTCTGTGGTCACCATCATGATCGGCATATCGTAGTAGGCCGGAATGGCGCGAGCCGCTTTGATGAACTCCAAACCGTTCATGTTTGGCATGTTCCAGTCGACTAAAACAATGTCCTGTGGACCGTGGGCTTCCAATTGATCCAAACCCTGCAGACCATCACCGGCTTCGATGACTTTGTAGCCCAATTCTTTCATGATGTTTCCGATGATGCGACGAACGGCTCGGGAATCGTCGATGACTAAAGCGCGCATGGAAATGTCCCTGTGTTAATAATCTGGTCGACTACTCTGGCGTCCTTTTCGGTCCTTGTGTCCCTTGTGTCCTCATGAATTCAAGGGACGTTAGCGACAGTCACGTAGGCGAGTCTCTCCGAGACTCGCAGCATTCAGCGTCTCGGAGAGTCGCTTCTACGTGATTGCTTTGCTCGGGTGCTTAACTAAACGTTTTGGTAACTACCATTAAAGGTATTACCGTGGGCAACGACCGGTGCGGCAATTCCGCGTTTTGTGTCGCTGCTTCCTGGTTTATCTGACGGACCATTGAATTGTGCAACCAGATCCTTAAGCGTCGTAGCCATGCGGCTCAATTCCACCGCTGCCTGCTGCGTATTATTCGCACCTTGCGTGGTGCTTTGAGCGGCACACGCAACCGATGTGATATTCTCGGCGATCTCGCTAGTACCCTTGGATGCTTCGCTGACATTGCGGCCCATTTCATTGGCTGTCGCCGTCTGCTCTTCAACCGCACTGGCGATCGTGTTTGAAATATCGTTGATCTGATTGATGACCTCGCTAATCTGGCGAATAGCGGTAACTGCACCTTGCGTATCGATTTGGATCGTTTCGATCTTCTTGCTGATATCCTCGGTTGCCTTGGCGGTCTCTTTAGCCAGCTCCTTGACTTCGTTGGCAACTACCGCAAAGCCTTTGCCTGCTTCGCCAGCTCGGGCCGCTTCGATCGTCGCATTCAGAGCCAACAGATTGGTCTGTTCAGCGATCGAAGTGATCACCTTCACGACTTTTCCAATCTCGCAAGAACTCTCGCCGAGTTTAGCAATCGTGAGATTGGTATGATTAGCCACCGAAACAGCTTGTTGAGAAACTCGGGCCGATTCCATTGCGTTCTTTGAAATTTCTCGAATCGCAGCATTCATCTCTTCAACGCCGCTCGCTACGGTATGTACGTTGGCGCTGACTTGCTCAGAAGCAGCCGACACGATATTGGCCTGCGACGAGGTTTCTTCCGCGTTATGACTCATTTGAGTGCTGACGGCTGACAGTTCTTCTGACGCACCTGCCAAATTGTTGACGACGTCCATCATCGACACAACATTTCTCGTGACGATGGTCTTGTCAAGTTCGGTTTCCTTGCCTTCCATTTCGATGCGAACTTCTTTTTCGCAGATCGCCGCCAAGTCGCGAACCAATCGGGGGAACTTGCTCCAAACAGTTCCGATCGGCTGCATTCGAGTCTTCATGACTGCTTCTTGCAACTCGGTTGTAATCAAATTTAAGCGTTGCGTCGCACCATACAGAGCATTGTCATTGATAGTCGCATTGAACTGTAGAATCTGGTTGCGAGCGAGAACTAACTCGCCAACACGGGTCATCAATTTATCGAGCAGTGCGACATCCACTCGAATCGTATTTTCGGCCGCCGAGCTATCGCTGCTGGCCGAACTAGGGGCGGATGCCACATCGGCAGTGTTGGGTTTCGCTTTCGGCGCAGTAGTCGAAGGCGAAGATTTCGAGTCTTCCGGAGCGATCGTTTTTCTTTTAGGCTCAACCGTGATTGCTGCGGGGCTACACGTCGCTCTTACCTTGGCAGCAACTTGAGACGGAGCAGGCGCGGCGGTAACTCTTTTGGCAGTTCCCTTTGCGGGTGTCGATCTAGCATCGATTAGTTTAGTTGCATGCAGCGTCTCCATGTCGGATACGAGCGAAGAAAACGGGTCGTTTCCATCGTTCCCAATCGTTTCGATAGATTGCAAAATCTTGCGAATGGCGTCGATCGCTTTAAACATCGACTCACTGACATCGCTATCCATTGAGAAGTGGTTACTGCGGATACTACCCAAGACATTTTCGGTGGCATGTGCCACTCGTTCAAGGTTGGAGTAGGCTAAAAAGCCGGCTGAACCCTTGATTGTATGAATATTCCTGAATACGCTATTCAGTACCTCTTCAGATTTTGGGTCGCGCTCAAGTAAAAGCAAGTCGTGTTCAACTTGCTCCAAGTTGTCATAGCATTCAACCAAAAACTCTCGAAGGGCTTCGTCGGAAAGTGCGTTTGATGCAATTGACGCTTGCGATGGAGAATTCTGGGTAACGGATTGCGCAATGTCACCTGCCTGGGGTGCTTCACCGGAAAGTAATTGCTCTAATGAGATCAAATGGCCCGAGATGTCGGCACCGTTCGAAACCTCAATTGTCTCAAGCAATTCCTTCAAACGATCGGCCGCGCGAAGCAGCGTGCTGATAACAACCGAAGTCGGACGAAGCTCTTTGTTACGTAACCGATTGAGAACCTCTTCGGCGCGATGAGCGAGGTTACCTAGAGTCTCCAGCCCCATAAAGCCAGCCGCACCTTTGATCGAGTGGATTGCTCGAAAAACCGTATTTACCAAAGCAACGTCCATGTTATTGCCTTGGGACTCGAGCGTCAGGAGTTGGTTTTCGATATCCGCAAGATGCTCTTGTGATTCCACTACGAACTCTTTAAGCAGTTCTGCATCTTCAAAACTCATCACAACGCCCTCGTATCATTAGTTGGTTAGTCAATAAATTGACTTGGCACGCGACCGATGGAGCGGAGAGAAAAAAATCAGCAAACGACTCATGTTGATCATGAACATGAGTAGCGAGGTGAGATCGCGCCAGCGCATGCATGGAAACCAAGCACGATCTGGCTATCGCTTTTGATTGCTCAAATTCGAACGCCCCAAAACTTAGTCTTCTTGACTGAGTGCTGTAACGAAATGCAAGTTCCGAGCTGACAGGCTGCCCCCGAGACCTCACTCCGAAATCTCGCCGAGGAAACATATATCATGAATGAGTGCTAGACAAGAACTACGTTCCAACTATTAGGGTTGAAGAGCGCAGTTCAGAAAAAGGCGTTGCACCGCCAGCGCTGGAAGCAGTTCTTGAAGTGCAAAATGTCTATATAACGACAGTCCCCGCCGAATCCCGCCGAATGCCGCCACCTCGGTCAAAACAATTAAGCAAATGAGTTATTTAAAGTCAGTCTCGTAGGCGAACGATAATCGCGGATGAACTAGCAACTTCGCTAAACACCATTAATTCGGTGGCATTGGCGCAGAGCCGTCTAAATAATGGATGTAGACGCAAAGGCGACAGTGTATCTTCGCATCAAAGCCTGAGATATCGCTTGACTATACGTATGAGCGACCAATGCTTGTCTCAGGCTGGGATGTTAAATTTTTTGGTCGCAGCATTTTAGGGGCACGCAATGAGAGTTTTGGTTGTTGACGATTCGGGAATCATGCGGAAGATCATTATCCGCGCACTCAATGCTTGTGGAGTCAGCCAGATCGTTGAAGCCGCTAATGGGAGAGAAGGTCTGGCTGCGTTCCAGGCTGGGCCGGTTGATATCGTGCTCACTGACTGGAACATGCCTGAAATGTCAGGCTTGGAATTGCTGATAGCGATCCGCGCGACTGGGTCCGACGTGCCGGTCATTATGATCACCACTGAGGGTGAGAAATCCAGCGTTATCGAAGCTGTTCAAGCTGGGGTAACGGATTATCTTTGCAAACCCTTCGAGCAAGAGGACTTGCGAAACAAACTTGAGAAGTATGTCGCTGTTTAATTTAATCACCGCAGTTCGGTCGAGCCCGCCAAATAGGCTCGGCCTGCTGGTATCGCTAGGTAGTGCGGTGAACAACTATAAACCGACTGAGAGAGGAACGCTTATGAACCGACTGTATGAAGATCTCGTAAACGAGCTTATGGAGCGTAATGCTCGCATGACCTTCGCTCATTCATTGGCGGTCGCTGAGGCTGGCTTGGATGGGATGACTGAATTGCACCAAACACTGAACCGCTGCTTGATCGCAAGTACGGAAAGCATGTTTACGACGATGTGCGGTTGGAGTTTGGACCGGGGCCAGATCACCAAATACGACGGATTCTCGCCGCGTCATGACATCAGCGGAATCATGGGATTGGATGGCGCCGTGAAGGCCACGGTCGTAGTCAGCTTTGAGCAAGAGCTGATGTTTGCAGCCGCTGAAGAATTCTTGGGCGACCGTCCTTGCTCCCTCAACGCCGACGTTGTTGATCTCGTTGGTGAATTCGCCAACATGATCGGCGGAAACGCCAAAGAGCGGCTCGCCATCCCCAATGTCGTTCTTGGATTGCCAACTGTTGTGGCAGGCGCTGGGCATTTTATTGCTTACAGTTCACAAATGGCCGTCACCATGATCCCATTTCACAGCCAACACGGCGCAATGTCAGTCGAATTGGGCTTGATGTAACACCGTACTAGCGCTTCTTTTTGCCGGGCATCGTCGCGTCATCTTCAACCATCAATTGCTGCAGCGCCTCGAACATTGGGTTCGACGTGAATGCGTTGGCTTCCTTGCACTGAGTTCGTAGGCCAACACGGATTCGTAAACCGATTCCAGCAAACCGGGGCCGAGCGTAACGTGAATATGGTACGCGGCATCCACGATCATTTTGGCTATTTCGTTCTCTGTCACCTTGAATCCCTCTCTTGATCTAGTGGCCATAAAACTTTGCGTCTTTGCGCCTTGGCGTGAGAATCTATTTAGGCACGCAAAGACGCGAAGACGCAAAGGAGAAAAGTGAAGGTATGGGCGGCGACCTCCTGGGCTAACAAACGGAATGCCGTCAACGACCTCGTGGCCGGGCTGTACGACTCCATAGGTGACAGCGGACTCTGGGGCAATTATCGCTGAAAGTTCGATGACCCGCCAGCCTCGGCCTCGGTGATCTTAGCGCCGGCGGCAGCAGCGATCATCCCGCCCTTCTGCTTCTCCACCACTCGAATCTGAGATTTGAGATTTTTCATTTCAGATTCCAAAGCAACATGCTGGGAGAGTTGAGCATCGATCTCCTCGATCCGACTGAACTTTTCCAAC
>JANLQO010000581.1:0-4066 GCA_031367855.1 Planctomycetia bacterium
GAGTTTCTGGCGCAACTCAATCCCGGCGCGACCGGCCAAGGAAATCGCATCGGCGATTTTCAGATCCTGCGTGAAATTGGACGTGGCGGAATGGGAGTCGTCTTTCAAGCCGAACAAAAATCCTTGGGTCGCATCGTCGCGCTCAAGGTCTTATGGTTTGCGTCGGTCTCCGACCCCGAAGCGATACGTCGATTTCAACGAGAAGCGTCCACCGTCGCTAAACTGCACCACACGAACATTGTGCCGATCTTTTCTGTCGGGACCGAAGGACCAATCAACTACTATGCCATGCAATTTATCGAAGGCCAGAGTCTCGATCGTGTCGCTAAAGAACGCGGTGGTCCGATCGATTGGACCACGGTTGCTGAATGGGGATTGCAGGCCGCGGAGGCGCTTGAGCATGCGCATCATCGCGGAGTCATTCATCGTGACGTAAAACCTTCCAATTTGCTGTTAGATCCTGAAAACCGAATTTGGCTAACGGATTTTGGATTAGCCAAACGCAATGATGACGTGACCCTCAGCATGGCAGGGGCGCTGCTTGGGACGCCGCGCTACATGAGTCCCGAACAGGCATCGGCATCCACTCGCCAAGTCGACCATCGAAGCGACCTTTATAGCCTCGGCGCAACGTTGTATGAATTGGCGACTGGAAAACCGGTGTTTGAATCTTCGACACCCCACGGCGTGATCAGTCAAATACTGACGTCTCAGCCAACTCCGGCTAATCAAGTCGCCCGCGATATTCCACGCGACTTCAGTACGATTCTAATGAAGTGCTTGTCAAAGAATGCAGACGAACGCTATGCGTCGGCTCGCGCGTTGGCCAACGATCTGCGAGCCTTGCTCGAAGGTCGCCCAATTCAAGCCAAACGTCCTAATCTTATCGAGCAGTCGCAACAATGGGTTCGCAGGCATCGACGTGAATTCGGGTGGTCGGTGACATCTGTGGCCGTATCGGCTGTCTTGCTGCTGGTATTGGGACTAAGTTGGTTTTCCTGGCATCAACTGCGCGAAGTCCAAGTTTCCTTGAACAGCCCGATGTCACCGATCGTAGCCGAGCTACTTCACGCCGATGGTTCGCAAGCGCTGCGGAGACAAACTGTGCCAACGCAAGATCCCTTGCAGATCAACCCAGGCAATTACACGATGCGGGTAGCAGCCCCGGGATTGCTCAGTCAAGACTATAACATCGAACTTGATGCCTCCGAGCGGCGCAAACAGTCATTGAATCCGGATGATCAGTTATTGATGCCCGCTATCGGGAATCAATTCGAGACAACCCTTGTTCAGTCACCTAATGGCGCCTTTGTCGTTGCCTACGATGAAACCCAGTTCAGCGTAATTAGCCAAAAAGGTCCTAATCGCGGGACGATTCAAACGCCCATTACCAAGTTTATCAATACAGAAACGTCGCGTAGTCTTATTTGGCCGCCAGTGAAAGCGGTCGGTGGACAACTCGACAACGCCGACAAGTTTGATGTTCGACCATGGATTTCTAAAGCATCTCAAGATTGGAATAACGATGGCCGCGAAGACATACTTGTCGCGATGCGTCATCAAGCCCTGCTGGCACTTGTTGGTCGCGACGGCAATGTCATATGGAGTGTGGGATTAGCCCCTGATGTCAGCGAAACGCCTCCGGCAACGGCTCAAAACTCGTACCCTTGCCCACGCAGTACCATCGTAGAACTGCCAACGGCTATTGGCGATATTGACAGCGATTCTTCACCAGACGTGCTCGTGCAAGTCGTCCAGATTAACCCGTGGGGAAATCCCGATTTGACCCAGGCACAACGCCACCTCATCGCATTGTCGGGAGCGACAGGTAAGTTACTCTGGGATTTTCCAATTCCTAGAGAATTGTTCGATCTTCCTGCCGGCACAAACACAGCCTACTACTTTCGCTGGTTCACAGGAATCAATTCGAGCTCGTCAGGAGGCGGCGGCGGATACTATATCAATCAAAACCGCTGGTCGCGCTCGTCATCGATGTCGACGTCGCGGACCAGCGAACATGTCACTACAGGATCGGTGCTGCCGAGCAGCGGATCTGAAAATGAAAACATCTTGTTTTTGGCTGGTCAGAGTATTGTGAATCTTGACCGTGCAACCGGAAAGTTGGTCGGCGAGGCACATAATCTTGGTCACATTCCGTTCCAGCCGCCTGCTATGGTTGAATTGGATGGCAAGGACGGCAAAGAGCTTGTGTTTTTGGAGGACTTGGACGGTCAGACGGACACGTCGACTAGTCCGCCGAGCCAAATAAAATATCGCATGCGAGTCGTCGCTTACTCCCTGAGCGAAAAAGGCGTTCTCTGGAAGGATGAGGTTTCTGCCCATGCTCCGTTCACCCGAAATTGGTTGATGGATCCACCACGTTGGCCGACGGTCGCGGACCTTGACGGTGACGGACGTTGCGAAGTCATTGTTCCTGACGATACGGTTTTGGTTTCTCGTCCGGACATCGGGGAAAGCAGTTTGGTCGCTCTCTCCGGTGATCAAGGCAAAGTATTATGGAAACAAAAAGTTCGCCACGCTGATACGCAGCTCGAGAGATTCGCTATCGGCCCCGACGTCAATGGCGACAAACACCGCGATATTCTCGTCTCGTCGGTATCAGGTTTGCCAGTTCGAGCTCACGTCGACTGCTTGTCAGGTATGAACGGTGACAAACTGTGGTCCTCGTTCGCGGCGATCGAAAGCAATGAATCGCCCGAATCGTTTTACTTGGATGAGCCGTTCATTTGGGAAAGTCTCGAAGATGGCTGGCCGCAATTTGTAGTCCGATTGATCAGCACACAAAATCTACAAAACGGAACCGAAGCTTATTTCTTTTCGTCGGGCACCGGTCAGGTCCTCCATCGTGTTGTCCAAGCCCATCGAATTGCTGCTGGCGACTTCAATGGCGACGGCGTCGATGATTTGGCGCTGACGAAATATGAAGTTCCCGATACAGGCATGTCAGGCAAGTGTACAACTCGTTTGATTCGCGGATCTTCCGGAACAGTGTGGAGAAACCTAGGATCGCCCATGTCCGTAGTTGCCGATCTCGACGGTGATCAGTTGGAGGATCTTGTAGCTGTCGAGAATCAAACGGTCATGGCTCGTTCAGCAGCAACTGGAAAAAGGATTTGGCAAACGTCCCTCGATGAATTCTGGTCGCATGTTTATATCCACGGCCAGTCAAAACATGGCGAGCCAACTAACGAATCTGGTCCTTTTGATTTCGATCACGATGGGACCAACGATTTGTTGCTCGAAATGGTTCCCAGCGGCTTTCCAGGTTCCCCACTACAAGCTGTCTCTGGGCGAACGGGAAGGATAATTTGGAAGTCATCGTTTCAGTTGCGATATCAAGCGGACAGACCCAAGATCGAATGTCGAGATCTTGACCAGGATGGCAATGCTGAAATTGTCCTTTACGGATTCAACGATACGCTCGTCGACGCCAAACCGTTTCGAAGCAGCTACTCGGGTCAAGACGGAAACTTGATGTTGATCGTGCTCTCAGCGTCGAGTGGAAAAGTAAAATGGCAAATACCCTTGTCACGCGAATACGGTTCGGTGAGTAATATTCAGTCACCCTATAATTTCATGCACCAGTCCTGGCCAGAGCTGAATTATTGCGATTTGAATTTCGATGGTTGTGCCGATGTGATAGCGATTGCGGAATCGACATCTGCTCGTTCCAAGAAATACGCAACCGAAGTTGTAGCCATCGATGGCCGCAACGGCCAATCCCTTTGGAAACGCCCCGCAAGTGAAAGCGATGATGCAAGTAACGTTTTCAGCGGATCGTCAAGACTGGCAGTGTCACCTGACACGACTGAAAATCGAGTTGTCTATTTCCTTAACTGCGAAGATGAAGCCCGTGACAATGGGGCACAGACACGGTTTGCCAAAGTAACCTGTTACGATGCAAAACAACAACGCGATCTGTGGACAAAGTCGGTTGAGATCGACCTATATTTCAGCCGCAATTCACAGGACCGCCAAGATTATCTGCACCCACAAATTCTTAAGCGAAGCGACGGTGCGGTTTGGGTTGCGTTGAGAATCGTGC
>JANLQO010000254.1:0-13129 GCA_031367855.1 Planctomycetia bacterium
AGGTTCACAGTGTCGCCGATCTTCTTCCTATCGACCGCGTGCTGGTTGGTTAGGAAAAGTCCGTTCGCATGAATACAGAATGCAGTAGCATAGCCCTTCTTGCTCGGCAGTTCGATCATGCAACTAGCTGACTTGCCTACCTCAATGAGTTTCCGATCTTGTCCGTAAATCGTTGGATTAAACAAATTGACCAGCAAACAAAATGCCGCAATTTTTAGGCAGCTTGGCATGGCGACACCTACTTCTCTTACAACCATCTTCAAAGTTCGAGGGAATGCTCCTTGTCGGAACATAGCCCGCTTGGGCAAGACAAGCAACTAGGCTTGGTCTCCAATGGAGCCCAGATCGCGATAAGCATTCAGGTGGATTCGAAGAAAGCTGCAAGTTGCTAAGATGATTGCAGAGGACCGCAATGGCATTCAATTTTACTAGACGTTTACTAGACGAAAGATAATTATGGCATCCAACGACATCTACGTCCCAGCAGGGAAAAAAGCCAAAGCCTCAATGGAGATTCTTCCCGTTATTTGCGACCGTTGGAGTCCCTACGCTTTCGATGGCCAACCGGTGTCTCCGGCGTTGATCGAGCAATGTTTGATCGCGGCCAGTTGGGCGGCATCCAGTTACAACGAACAGCCTTGGTATTTCTTAGTCGCTCATAGCGAAGACGATGATGAATTCGGACGCATGCTCGGCTGTCTGCTCGATGCGAACCAGGGTTGGGCTAAGTTTGCCGGTGCGCTGTTGCTGACCGTCAGCCAAGAGGCTTTCTCGCGTAACGGAACTCCGAACCGTGTACATCAACATGACCTGGGCCAAGCGGCGGCACACTTCGCACTGCAAGCTACTGCACAGGGTTTGGCGGTCCATCAAATGGCGGGGATTCACATTGGCAAGATTCGCGCTGAGTATCAAATTCCTGATGGATTCTCACCGCAAACTGCGATCGCAGTCGGTTATGCCGCAAAACAGCCCGCTGCAGGTCAAGAAGAATTGATCGGCCGAGATAGCGCACCACGCCAACGTAAACCACTCGCACAATTCGTTTTCAAAGGCAGGTGGGGCATGCCGAGCTGACGCGGCCGAAGCATCCGCCAAGCTATTTGAACTTGCGGATGAAGGAGACGACAGAGGAAGCTTCACGATCATCTTTCAGCATAAAGCCAGCGATGGCTCCAGCCTGATTAATGGCCATGGCTGAGCTATCCACGGTGCCTTTGAGTAGTTTGAGCGGTTCGACGACACCCTTGCGCCAAATGAAGGCTTGCGGTCCTCCTTCACCGCCGGCTGGATCGTCGCTCATCCCAACCACGGTTCCCGCATTGTTGATTGCGTAGGCGGTATTCGATTCATCGCCAGGCAACAAATCAATCAGCTCAATTTTGCCATCGGTGTTGACCACACAGGCTCGGCCACTGACCTCGCCGGTGGTGACGCCAACGATAATCCCCTGATCATTCATGTCCTTCAGTTTCGGCTGTTCGTCAGTCAGTTTTTTGCGTTGCCATTGACCGCTGTCAGAGAATTCCCAAACGAATAGTGAACTGTCGAACATGAAATCAGCCAGTTGCTCTTCAGCAATGCACGCGGCAATGCGTTTTCCATTGGGGCTGATGATCACTTGACTAGCTTGTAAAAACGGATTGTTTTGAATAATCGTCGACAGCGCTTGGGGTTCATACTTCTTTGACTGCTCATTCCATTGCCAGACGCAAGGTCGAATGCGTGGTGGTGTGTGACCGGTAGAGTACCCAGTAATCCGTTTGCCATCCGCACTGATATCCTGCGCATGACCAGCAATGTCCGTTGGCAACGGGTCGAGCACAGTAAGTTCATTCGTCTTGCTATTCCAGACGAATCCTCTCAGGCTGCCATTCGCATTTCCAGCTGGGCGACTGACGTAACCGACCACGAGGCCCGTATCGCTCAGCGCCTGAGGCTCCAAGTTCGTGAAGTCTTTGGGTGGATTGATTTGTACATCGGTCTCGCCGCTGCGGAAATAGCCTTTCAATATGCTGCCTGGCCCCTCCTCGACCTCGCGGGTTCCAAGGATTTCGAATTCCGCATTAATCGCGATCGCTTGGCTGAAGGTTTTTGAATTGTCGATCATCTTCAATTCGTAGTCATCGTCGGGCGCCGCTTGAATGGCTGCGTGCGAGCCGTTTAGGGCCGCCAAGCCGCAAATTATCCAAACTAAGGATCGTCGCGAAAACATGGAATTCAGCTCCTACGAGTCTGGCTGTAGAAAAAAATGGGAAGTGTCGACAGTTCGACCGAAAACGGTCGAACTCGAGGCATCGTTGAAGCGTTGATAATAGGCTAGACGCCCTCATTCTGCCACCGGCGACGCGGCAAGCTTCGCCCGGGGCTGGTCAAAACTATTGCTCTGTCCAGATTAGATTTTGGGGTTATCAACATCAGCCGGAACGCGTTAGAGAGCGTCCCGCTTAGGAGACCGAACTGGATTTGCTCTTTGCAGTGGTTACATTATATCAGCCGGAAGGCGTTAACTTCCGGTTGCGTCCCAAACGGGAGGCTAACGCCTTCCGGCTGATAAGTCACCTGTAAAGCAGTGTGTTCAATTGGATTCCAAAGCGAGACGCTACCGTCCTCAATCGTTCCGAAAACCTCGCCGGTTTACCTGAACGTGTGCATCCGTTGGAGAAATTCGAGTGGACTTCAATGCGTTTACCCTCAGTAGAACGGCTGGTGACCATCAAATGACGGAAAGTGCCAGGTTTTTAGCCGCTCGAGGAACATCGCCCCGATGCACGTATTGATTAAACACGGGGTTCTATGGTAACCTATCGCCTCGCAAACAGAGGCAAATGCTGAAAAGGTCGCGATTTCATACAAACCTAGTCGTATGCTGGAGAGAATCTCGTGGGAGTGAAGAAGACGGGCAAGGGTAGAAGGAAGATTGGTCGCAAGAAACGCCGTATGCGCGCACGTATTCGCCATCGCAAGAAATAACGGGCGATAGTTATGGCATAGAGGCGTCAGAGTTATGATGCTTCGACCAAACGTGGGCGACCACACTCTACGATTCACTCAACCTCGGCAGGCCCCAAAAGCCTGCCTAGTTTCGTTTGTCGGGCGACTGGCACGTTGGCGACTGGCACGTTGGCGACTGACACGTTGGCGACTGGCACGTTGTTCTCTGGTAAACTCGGCTACGAAAAATAGCTCTACCGTCGAACCTCTATGTGACCGGAGTCAAACTGTGGCCTACTGTCAACCGCCAAAAACAATCCTTCTCGCACTCGCCGCAGCCGCGGTCGTTTCGTATTGGGTCACCGGCCGCGTGAATGCCGAGGATTGGCCCCAATGGCGCGGCCCAGGACGTGATGGCGTTTGGCATGTTGACGGATTGATAACCGAGCTGCCTGAGGGGCAAATGCCGCTAATTTGGTCCAAGGAGATCGGTTCGGGATACTCGGGACCCACGGTGGCCGATGGAAAAGTCTACGTGATGGATCGAACCGCGACCAACGAACGCGTGATTTGTTTGGATTCTGCGACGGGCGACGAAGTGTGGATGCATAGTTACCCGGCGGAGTATACGGTTAGTTACAAAGCTGGTCCGCGGGCGAGTGTTACCTTAGACCGTGGCAAAGCCTACGCGGTCGGATCGATGGGTTACTTCCATTGCTTCAATGCGGCGACCGGCGAAGTGCTTTGGAAACGAGATCTGAACGCAGAATACAATATTCAAATGCCAATCTGGGGCATTGCCTCCTCGCCGTTGATCTACCAACAGACCGTCATTCTCCAGGTTTCCGGAGCGGACGGTGCTTGTATGGTTGCGTTCAATCAGGCTGATGGCCAGGAAGTTTGGCGGTCGCTCAATGAACGTGCCGGTTACTCATCACCGATCGTTATTCAACAAGCCGATCAAGACGTGCTGGTCTGCTGGACGGGTGAGAGTCTCTCTGGTCTCGACCCCAAAACGGGAAAGGTCCATTGGGCTCATCCCATGCTGCCGCGCAACATGCCGATCGGGATTGTTACTCCGTGCTATGACAGAGAGCGAGTGTTTGTATCGAGTTTTTATGACGGCTCGCTTATGATTCGTACTCCCATGGATCAGCTGACATCGTCGGTCTTTTGGCGAGCGATTGGTACTGACGAACAAAACACAGCCTCGCTGCATTCGATGATCGGCACTCCAATCGTTGATGGCGAGCACATTTACGGCGTTGACAGCTACGGCGAGTTTCGCTGTTTGAACGCAGCGACCGGCGAGCGAATTTGGGAAGATCTGACGGCCGTGCCCAAATCCCGCTGGTCTACGATTCATATGGTGAAACAAGCCAACACGAACACGGTCTGGATGTTTAACGAGCGGGGTGAATTGCTGATCGCTAACCTTTCTCCCAAGGGATTAAAGATCATTGATCGTTGCCAGTTAATCGAACCCACCAAGGCGCAATTGCCACAACGGGGCGGTGTGTGCTGGTCACATCCAGCATTCGCAGAAAAGAGCATTTTCATCCGTAACGACAATCGCATCGTTCGCGCTTCACTGGCCAAATCAGCGAATTAGAAATTGGATCAACCGATGGCTTGGCACGAGGCTGGGAAAATTGTTGACTGGGAAGTCGGCCAGGGTCGCGAGTTGCTCATCGCGGGCTGCGTCATCGCCGTCTTTCGCACTGCAGAGCAATTCTTCGCTATCGACGGCATGTGCGCTCACCAAGGCGGTCCCATCGCGCAGGGAAAACTCGACCATAACTGCGTCACGTGTCCTTGGCACGGTTGGCAATACAACATCGCGGACGGCGTGAATCTTTTGACCCAAAAAAAGATGCTCGATTGCTTTCGCGTAGAAATACGCGGACAGGCGGTTTGGATCGAAATCTAGCGGATGGGGGCATCGTTGCTCGAGAGGCTGCGATTTTGTGAAACGTGGCCGAGTTGCTCCGCAACTCGGCGCCAATCAACCTGTTTCCAAGGGCAAATTGTGTTATAGTGGAAAGTCCCTCCACGAAGTAAAGCGGTAGCCTAAATCTGCCTTGCTCCCACCTTTCGCGTCACGGTTTTCCATGCGCACCACAGTTGAACTCAAACTGTTGAACCTCCTGAAATTGACCGCAGTTTTTGCGGTTGTAGTCAGTTGTTCGGTTTGCGGAACGATGGGCAGCGCGGAGCAACCGATCTCCTTTGAGCTCGACGTGCAACCGGTTCTGACTTCTGCCGGCTGCAATGCCGGTGCATGCCATGGTAAGCAACGAGGGCAAAATGGGTTTCAACTTTCACTGCTCGGCTTCGATGCGGATTTCGACTTCGACCAGATCACTCAACAAGCGCGCGGGCGTCGATTGTTTCCCGCGTCGCCCGAGCAGAGTTTGTTTCTGCAGAAAGCGACCGCGGAGTTGCCCCACGGCGGCGGTCAGCGTTTCGCCACGGATTCTTTTCAATACTCTGTGCTAAGCAAGTGGATACAGCAAGGCGCGACTCGCTGGGTGACTGGCGAGCCGAAGCTCGAATTGGTCGAATTAACGCAGCGCGATTTTGCATTGAAGCCTGACGAGACGCAAGCACTCAAGGTCACTGCAACTTACTCTGATGGTTCGACTCGCGACGTGACCGATGCTACGACCTATCTGGCCAACGAAGCAGCTGTTGTGGCTGTTGATGCTCATGGAAAAATGAGGGCCGGTTTGTTGCCAGGCGAAACGGCCATCATGGCGCGCTACATGAATCACATCTGCGTGGCCAATGTCGTCATCCCGCAAACGCGGAGCCTGGCCGCTGAATACTATGCCCAGTTGCCCCGCCGGAATTTCATCGACGATTTGGTTTATGCAAAACTACAGAAAACAGCCACGCAGCCCTCTGCGCCGGTCGACGACGCAACCTTTATGCGGCGGGCTTTCACGGACCTCATCGGTCGCTTGCCTTCTGTGATCGAGGCGAGGGAATTTCTCGATACCGAATCGGAAAACAAACGCGAGTACCTGGTCGACCGCCTGCTTGAACGACCCGAATATGTGGATCACTGGGCGAATCAATGGGCGGACCTGCTGCGACCGAACCCGTATCGCGTCGGCATCAAGGCGGTAATGAATTATGACAACTGGATTCGTCAACAGTTTCGCGACAATGTGCGTTACGATGAATTTGTGCGGAAGCTAATCGAGGCCAAAGGTAGCACCTGGCAAAATGGTGCAGCCACCCTGTATCGCGATCGACGCGAACCGGAGGAAATAGCGCCGTTGATCAGCCAGCTATTTATGGGAGTGCGACTGGAGTGTGCCAAGTGCCATCACCATCCATTTGAAAAGTGGAGTCAACGTGATTTCTACCAGTTTGCCGCTTACTTTGCTAAGGTCGATCGCAAAGGTACTGGCCTGTCCCCTCCCATATCTGGCGGTGAAGAAGTGGTTTTTGTGTCGGCCAAAGGGACTGTCAAACATCCGGTTACCAGCGAAGCACTTGAGCCGCACCCCTTGTTCGGCCAAACACCCGAAATCGCCGAAGGAATTGACCCGCGATCTTATTTAGCTGACTGGATGACTTCGAAAGAGAATGCTTATTTTGCCAAAGTCCAAGTGAACCGAGTTTGGGCGGCGCTCATGGGGCGTGGATTCGTAGAACCGGTCGATGATATTCGTTCAACCAATCCTGCGACGAATCCTGAATTGCTTGATGCGCTTGCGAAGCACTTTCAAAACAGCGATTACGACCTCAAAGATCTGCTGAAAACGATCGCGCTGTCGAGTGTTTACTCACTCAGTTCAACCCCCACAGATACGAATGTCGGGGACCGCCTGAATTATTCGCGACACTACCGACATAGGTTGCGCGCGGAAGTACTGCTCGACGCAGTGGCGGATATCACTGAAACACCCAACACGCTGGAAGGCATGTGGCCTGAAGCCCGCGCCAATCAAGTCTGGACGTATCGTGTGGATTCTATGTTTCTTGATACTTTCGGTCGGCCCAACGAGAATCAAGATCCGCCTTGCGAGCGCACCAAAGATTCGACTGTGACGCAAGCCTTGCATCTGATGAACTCGCCAGAGATTGACCGCCGGATTCGCAGTGACGAAGGGCGCGTCGCTCGACTGGCGAAAAGTGCAATGACTGCGACCGAAATTGTCAACGAACTTTACTTGAGCGTTTTTTCCCGGTACCCAAACTCTGTTGAATTGGCCTATGCTGTTGCGTTGCTTGACTCTGCTGGGGATAAACGACGCGGCACCATTGAGGATTTGATGTGGGCCATGTTGAACGCTCCCGAGTGCCATATTCAGAATTAGGGATGTCACGATGTTAATCAACCGAAATTGCGAAGGCATGCGCCGCCGCGATTGCTTGCGTCTTGGTCTGGGCGGTCTGATCGCGGGCGGATTGAGTGGCGCGTTGCGAGCTCGTGCAAGCGATAATCCGGCGCTGTTGACTCGACAAGCCGACGCTTGCATTTTGATTTGGATGGATGGCGGGCCTAGCCATTACGAGACATTTGATCCAAAGCCCGATGCACCGATCGAAATCCGCGGCCAGTTTTCTTCCATCCCCACCCAGACTCCCGGCATCCATTTTTCACAGCCCATGAAGCGGCTCGCAAGTATCTCGAATGACTTAGCGATTGTTCGCTCGATCCGCCATGACCAGGGGAATCACGGCGCAGGCAACCACTACATGATGACTGGCGCGCCCCCACGCATTCCTGTCGGCTGCGGCGCGTTCGTCAGTTTTCATCCAAGCCTGGGCAGTGTGGTGGCACAGCAAATTGGAGCTCCCAACGGTATTCCGCCCTATTTTTCATTGCCTTCGATGTCGCGCTCGGGTGGTCCAAATTTCCTGGGTGCGAAATATGCTCCCTTTGTTGTACCCGATAGCCCAACCATTAGCAGCTTTCGAGTCCGCGACGTGACGATCCCCAATAACCTTACCGATGCTCAATTTACTTCGCGGCAAGATATTCGCAAACACATCGATCAATTGCAAAGAATCCAAGAAGAGGCCGCCGGAGATCCCGCGGTGGCTGCCGACGAGTTCTTCCAGCAAGGCCTGCAACTCATCACCAGTCGAGAGGCTCAAGCGGCGTTCAATATTCATGCCGAACCCGATACGATTCGCGACGCTTACGGTCGCAATGGCTTTGGGCAGCGTGCGTTGCTGGCTCGTCGACTTGTCAAAGCGGGTGTGCCTTTCGTGACGCTTTACGACGGTGGCTGGGATCATCACGAGAATATCTTTGAAGCCTTCAACAAGAAGATGCCGGATTTCGAATCGTCGATTGCAGCCTTGGTTCAAGATCTACGGCAACAGGGAATGCTGGAACGCACACTCGTGATCGCGCTTGGCGAGTTTGGACGAACTCCCAAGGTCAACGAGCGCGGAGGTCGCGATCATTGGTCCAATGCTATGAGCGTCATGTTTGCCGGTGGCGGCACGCCTGGCGGTCAAGTCGTGGGAGCAACGGATCGACAGGGCTATGCCGCCATCGAGCGAGTCCTTTCGCCGGAGAGCTTTGTTTCGACAATTTACAAAAAGCTCGGCATCGACCCAAATCATATACTTTACACCCCCGAAGGCCGCCCCACGCACCTAGTCAGCGAACCGAATCCGATCGCAGAACTGATGGGTTAGCGATTGATCAAACCTTAATAAATGGCATTCGCTTCCAGCCTGTGAATTGGATCGACAAGGCCCGACCCAGGCGGGAAGCCTATGCCACATCAAGCTGCCATCGCCGTCGAATCGGACGAATCAGCATGCTGCAGGTAGGGACTAAATACCAATGCGTTTGCATAGCCATGACAAGATCACAGCAACGTGCATTTTTGCTCTCGCGTGTCTCCTTAGTTTCTCCACACTTTCAGTTCATGCGCAAGTTGAGCTTGAACGTTTCTTTCCGCCGGCCGTCCAAGTGGGTGTTGCGACGACAGTCAAAGGTGAGGGCAAGTTTCCTCAGTGGCCGGTAAAAATCGAATGCGATTTATCGGAGCTATCCATTGCTTGCGGCGAAAAAGCGGGCGATTTCCTTGTGACTTCCAACGCAACTGCAATTGGAGTCGCCTGGATTCGCGTGCACGATGCACAGTCGGCTTCGTCGTTGGTCCCAATTGTGATCGAGTCGGAGCCGATCGTGCGCGAAGTGGAACCGAACGAGACGCTTGGAAAAGCCTTACTAGTGACTTGCCCTGCGACCCTCGTAGGAAAACTTGAGAAAAACGGCGATGTGGACGTATGGAGAATATCATTGCACGCAAATGAACAACTGGTTGCATCGGTGACTGCAAATACGCTCTTGGGTTCACCGATGGATAGCGTACTTCAACTCGCTGATGCGCGCGGGCTTGTTGTCGCCCAAGCGGAGGACAATATTGGACTCGATCCACAGTTGCATTTCGTATCGACCAAGGACGGCGATTTCTACCTGCGTTTGTTTTCTTTTCCTGAAACAGCGACTGGCACGATCGGCTTCGCAGGGGCCGCAAATTTCGTATACGCCATGCGAGTAACCACGAACGCATTTGTGGACCACGTACTTCCGCTGCGATCCATCGCTGCGGAGAAACTGAAGCCGATGGCATTTGGTTGGAATCTTCCCAGTGATTTAGTATTGGCATTAAAGCCTGCTTCGCAGATCGCGCCCGCGACGATGCACGCTGCAAGCGCAATGGGCTGGCAGTGGTTACCGGAAGCGCAGACTGAGGGCTGGGATTTAGGCTACGATGAGCAGAATTCGCATCCGGGTGTTGCCTACGATCTGCCCTTGTTGTACTGGGGACATATTCTTCAAGCCAAGGAGGTCGATCGTATTCGCATTCGGGTTCGGGCAGGAGCGACCTACCGGGCTGAGATCAATTCCCGTGAGTATGGATTCAAGTTAGATTCCGTGCTGCGGGTTCTCCATGCGGATTTACAAACGCAGATCGCGCGAAACGATGACTCAGGACGAAGGAATTTCGACGCTGCGGTTGAATTCAAGTCCGACAAAGACGAGGAGTTGATCATCGAAGTATCCGACTTAGCGGATTCCGCTAGTCTGCGACACGCCTACGAATTGCAAGTTGCACTTCTTGAACCCAAGGTAAATCTAAGCCTGGCGGCAGATCACTTTCGCATTTCTATCGGCAAATCGCTGGAGATTCCGGTCGCGATCGACCGCGACGCCGGTTATGCGCAACGACTTGAGATTAGTGCGATTGGGTTACCCGCAGGCATTGCTGTTGAGAAAATCTATTCGGAGCCAAAGGGCGATTCAGCCAAAGCGGTGAAACTGAAACTGAGCGCAGCCTCCGACGCAGCGGCGTTTCAAGGTCCCGTCGAATTGCGTTTTACTCCCGTGGATGATAATCAGTCGCCAACTGCCGAACCGCTGCCAATACGGCATTCGTTGCGTCCACAAGTCTCCCTTCGCCACGTTTGGCTTAGTGTGGCGACTGATTAACACACGCCATCTTCTGAATGCCTCACTTTAACGGGATTTTGAAGAAATCCGGCCTATCGAGCTGAAAAGGGTACAACTCCCCCCCGAAATCGCTCAACCAAAAGAGCGGAGGTCAGAACGAATTGATTTTGGAAATTGAAAGCTGGGAGGCAACGCCGAGTTTTACTAAGCTTCCGGTTTTTGTTAAGCTATAGAAAGACGAATAGCGGAAAAGCCACGATGGTGACTCCGGCCTATCGGAGCGGGAAAAATAAGGTCATAGCCAATGTTGAAGCGGTTGGACGACGAATTCGTTGAAGAATGCCAACAAATGGAAGGTGTTTCCATTGAATCTCGCGACGCTGAAACAACATGCGTCTCTCAGGCTGAAATCGGCTCGAATGTTAAACAGGAAACCGCCGAGGAGGTCGATACCGAAGCCGACGATGAGGAAATTGACGAGTCTACTATCGCCGCTTGGTTCGATAATGACAAACAGGCCTTTCTCGTTAGTCTGCTGGTACATGTGTTCGTGATTCTGGTTTTAGCGACGGTCCCGTTTGTTGTCGACTCCATGCCATCGAGCGTCACGTTTGACACGGGCGAAGTTGCCGAAGCTCAAGAAGAAGTTAATCTGATCGACCAAGTTGCGATTTCCGATGAGATGTCGCAGGAAATCGGCGCGAACGGCACTGAAGACGCTGGAATGGCGCTCAGCACCGCCCCGATCCTGGCCGAGCTTTCCGAAGTGCCAGCACCCACTCCCAGCATGCCGATCATGAGTACACCGTTTGGCTTGAGCGACATGCAGCAAGCGGTCGGTTTGGTGCGCAGCGATAGCGTCGTCCAAGGCATGACAGGCGTTGGTACTACGGGAACCGACGGAGCGGTCGACCGTATTACGTACGAAATACTTAAAGCCATGGAGGAACGCCCGACATTAGTTGTCTGGTTTTTCGATCAATCGGGCAGCTTGCAGCGTCGTCGACAGGAAATCCGCGATCGTTTTGATCGTATCTACGAGGAACTCGGCATCGTGCGCTCTGCCAAAGGCATGGACGATGCGGCGAAGCCTGCTGGCGAAGAGCCTTTATTGACCAGCGTGATCGCGTTCGGTAACGAAGTCAGTTTGCTCACCAAGAAACCGACGGCAGACCTCGGCGAGATTCGTGACGCCATCGATTCAATCAAAATTGATCCATCGGGCGAAGAGAAGATTTTTCATTCGCTGTTCAAAGCCGTGGAAAGATACAAGTCTTTTCGCACCGGCCGCGATACTCGCAACGTGTTGTTTATTGCGGTCACTGACGAACGTGGCAGCGATATCCAAGGACTCGATGATACTATTAAAGAGTGCCGCAAATACGCGATTCCAGTTTATGTAGTCGGAGTTCCAGCACCGTTCGGCCGTGATATTACCTACGTAAAATACGTTGACCCCGATCCGAAGTTTGATCAGACGCCACAGTGGGCGGAGGTAGATCAGGGCCCTGAGTCGCTGATGCCGGAACGGGTGAAGGTAGGTTACAAAGAGGATTTCTATGAAGAACCGGTGATCGATTCAGGATTCGGTCCCTATGCGCTCAGCAGATTGACTTACGAGACCGGCGGCATCTACTTCACTGTCCATCCCAATCGCCAATTCAATCGCCACGTCAAGAAATCCGAGATCGATCCATTTGCGTCGAATCTGGAATATTTCTTCGATCCCGAAATTATGGTCAAATACCGCCCGGATTATGAATCCATGGCTCAGTATCAGAAAAAGGTACTCGAGAGCCCGATTCGACAATCGCTAGTCAACGCTGCAAAGATTCGTGTCGGTTCGCTTGAAAAACCGACGACTCGCTTCGTTAAACGCGACGACGCCTCATTGGCGAGCGCCTTGACCGTCGCCCAACAGCAAGCGGCGCGATTAGAGGATGAGTTTAAGGTGCTAGCCCAGATCTTGTTGCCGGCTGAAGCACATCGCGACAAGGAAACGTCGCTGCGCTGGATCGCTGGCTATGATCTCGCGCTCGGCACTTTGCTCGCCCATAAGGTTCGCGCGGACGGCTACAACTCCATGCTCGCAAAAGCCAAGCGTGGCATGCCATTTGAAGACCCCAAAAAGAACACTTGGATTCTAGTTCCCGACTCCGCCATCACGGTGGGTAGTAAGTTAGAAAAAGAAGGCGCCGCAGCCGTCAAGCTGCTGAAAGAAGTCGCCGAACGCCATAAGGGGACGCCATGGGGTTTGCTCGCCTCGCGAGAATTGGCGAATCCAGTGGGTTGGAAATGGGTCGAAGAATTTACCGACCTAAACCCACCGCCGCGCCAGGTGGCCCGCAACAATCCTGTCAATCCAACGCCGCAGCCTGGGCAGGACGATAAAGCTCGGATGCTCAAGCCGCCACCTCCGAAGCGCCCATTGCCCAAACTATAACGTGCCACCGCGCTCAGCCGTGGTGATTCTATCTTTTCGTGACTCTGTAAATCGCGACGCGCCGCCGTCGTGATGATGTCCGCTTCTAAACCTCGTTGTTACGATCATCCTGTGCAACGATCAACCTCTAAAGCGATCAACCTGTAAAGCGGTTTTAACAGCAAAGCCTCAAGGTAGAGCCTGGGCTGTGCGACAAATAGCAGTTTCGATCACACAATCGAGTTTTTGTACGATGAGTTCTATTCCGCAGGATAGTTATTAGCCGGAAAATTCTCACACGCAAAGGCACAAACGAAGGGGCTCCCCATCGCCCCTGT
>JANLQO010000258.1:0-3388 GCA_031367855.1 Planctomycetia bacterium
ACAGGGGCGATGGGGAGCCCCTTCGTTTGTGCCTTTGCGTGTGAGAATTTTCCGGCTAATAACTATCCTGCGGAATAGAACTCATCGTACAAAAACTCGATTGTGTGATCGAAACTGCTATTTGTCGCACAGCCCAGGCTCCGCCTGCGGTTTTGCGATCCCGCCGATGGCGAATCTGACCCACTCGCGAGGCAGAGCCTCGAAGACATTGCATTCCAAGGCGGAGCCTTGGAACGAGATGCTGGCCCGGTGGCGATCAGCGAGAAGTGTCTAAAAAGTACTTATTGTGTGTCTGCTGAAAGCAGACACACGTGAGCGATTGGGACAATCGCTCTCCACTTTAAGCGGCGTCGCCAATCCAAGCTTTGAGTAGATTGACAGCGATTTCGGGGTTCTCCTTAATCAGATTTGAAAGGTCTTCTTTCATCTCGCCTCCCGTGACTTGGAACTTTGGTCTTTCGGCGGCAACCTCTTCTGACTTGGCGTCGCTGCCGGTTTCGCCAAGATCCAGTTCGTCACTGGCACTGGCTGGGACTTCGATCCCAAAACCCTGCGCAAAGTCGCGATCGCGCGGCGACGTGGTCTGAGCCTTGACCCAGCCCATCATCATCAGCAGAGTGGTCATGACGACAACCAGCAATGCAACGGTGCTCCACGATTCTGCCAACCAACCCATCGCCACTGCCGACATGGCTGGTTTGGGAATCTCAGGCAAAGGAAAGTCCGCATAGTTGTAAACTGTAACCATGGGAAAGCGATCGTCGCCCTCACGCACTTGTTTCAGCACGCCACTGATAGCGCTTTTGACGGACGCCTCAGCTTCATCCTTCAGTTTTTTCATATCTTCGTCAGCCATGGCTGGAACATCGGCTTCTTTGGTCAACTTGCTATCCTTGGCCATCGCGCGCAGCACCCACAGCTTTCGATAGTAAGACTCGGGAAGCCCCACAGTCACGGATACTTTCGTAGGTACCAAACCCGCTTGAGTGGTCGCAGTCGCTTCGTGGCCGGCAACCCCATTAACGTTCTCGGCGATCTCTTTGGCCTTTGACTGTTGCTGCGGAGTCTTCGCATCAGCCACTGACTGAGATGTATTCGAGATCGCGTTCGAGTCGGTTCCAGGTCGTCCACTTGGCGGAAGCTTACTGTTCTCGGTGTCTTTCTTGCTAGTTTGCGATTGCAAGGTCGTGACCGTCGGGTCGTACTTCAGTTGCTCGGACTCCTTTTGGAGCGTCGGGTCAATCTCGACGCCAACCGCTACGCGCACTTCGCCGTAGTTATCCAGCAACGGATGAATCTGGTTGTAGTATTTCCGTTCCCAGTCGGATTGAGCTTGAAGCAGCGGGTTTTGATCGGCTGCGTTGGGATTGCTGCTGCCCTTGTATAGATTCGTACCGCCCAGGTCCATGACGGTGACATTTTCCGGCTTGAGACCAGCGAAATAGGAGGCTGTCATGTGCGCGATGTTTCGAAGCAGGTCTTTGTCGACCGGTTTATAACCCGACGATTGCACCTGGACACTCGCCGTCCGTTCGATGTTGCGCGCGAATCCTTGACGATGTTCATCATACTCGACAGACGCAAAATGGATCGATGGGATGCGTTCGATGATCCGCGCCAACTCTTTTTCGTGCGCAGCCTCTTCGCGCCGACCAAGCAAATCTAGCGATTCGAACGGACTCGAGGATAGCTGCGCACGTTCCAAGGCGGTATGCCAGCCTTCCGGCACAGCATCAGCCGAGGAAAGCGCTTTGAGGTACAGATCTTTTTTGTCTCTGGGGACTTTTATTCTCAGCCCTTCACGCGTGTAGTCTGGCAAGCTTGCATCTCCGAAGGCCTGTTCGGCCCGCTTTAATTGCTCTTCAGTGAGCGGCGAACCGCCGAGCAAGTACTCGTAAGACGTGCTTTGCTGCACCGAGATGATCCAACCCAAGCTGACTACAATCGTAGCAAACAACAGACCAGCCATAATGCGCGACGATGGCGTCATCGAGGCGATCAAGTCGGAAATCTGCTTCGTAATTTGATTCAGTGGATTCATATGTACCTACTAAATTCGAATTGCGTTAATTTCTTCATAGGCTTGCATTAATTTGTTTCGCACTTGGACCAACATGCGGAAGGCCATGTCTGCTTTTTGAACAGACGTAAACACTTCGACTTGGGAAACATCGCCGCCGGTCATCATGTCGTTGACTTGAGCCGTTGCGTTGTTTTGTGCCGAGTTGACGTTGGCCACACCGGCTTGCATTAACTCAATAAAGCTCGACGGACCTTCTTTACCTGGGGAGTGATTGGCTTTGGTAAGGCGCTCGAACAGCGGCATATTCAACCGCTGCGGGCCTACTCGACCAATCGCTTCCATGAGGGTTTCCTTTTAATGAACGATCGTCAAAACAATGTTTTATTAGCCGGAAGGCGTTAGCCAGGTGGCATTCACTTTAGGCACGTAGTTCCGTCTCTCCGAGACGGATACCGCGATTTAATCGAGGGCATTGCGAGTCTCGGAGAGACTCGCCTACGTGAAATCAACTTAAGTCATCGCTCTCACACATATATCTAGGCTAGGATTGACAGCGATTGGCGGGCGAGATTTTTGGTAATCTCCATCGCTCCAATATTGGCTTCGTAGGATCGAGTCGCTTCGAGCGCGTCGACAAATTGCTCGTTAAGATTGATGTTGGGATACGCTACATGGCCCTTCCATTTACCCTCTTTAACGGCCAAGGGATGGTCGGGTTGATAGCGATAGAGAGGTTCCTTTGTCGATGTTTCGACTGAGGAAACCTTTACGCCCGGCGCTTCGTCGGAAGGCAGTTGTTCGTCGGTTTGAAAGATCACATGCCGCGCTTGATAAGGCTCCGCCTCGCCTTGTTCATTCTGCAATGAAGACATGTTAGCGATGTTGCCGGAAATGGTGTTTAGTCGAATGCGTTGAGCAACCAGTGCGCTTGTACTCACATCCAGTGCGCTGAACATGACAGTTCTCCCTGAAAAAAGGAAGGAAATTTTCCGATTTGGACAATAGTATTTTTGCCCGCGAGCCGAAAGGGAGATTTTTTTTACAAGCAATCAACAAATTCAGCTTTCCCCTCCGAAGTTTCTGAATTGGAAGCCAGATTTGGCAAGATCATCGGCCTGCCCCTGCAAAGCCCGAAGGTCAACGCTGTGAAGCATTTCGAAGTGCCGATTTCGGAGAAATCGGCCTACGTAGATCGATTTCTCCGAAATCGATGCGCGCATGATGCATGAATACCAACAGTTTCCTAGCACAAAATACTTCACAGCGTTGGCCGTTGGCCCAGAAACCAACAATTGGCAAGCACAGCCCAGGCTCTGCCTGGGCTGTGCCAAAAATAGCATTTTCTCAAGATTGTGTTGATGTGAG
>JANLQO010000121.1:0-5651 GCA_031367855.1 Planctomycetia bacterium
CTGGCCTTTGAATGCCAAATGTTCCCTGAAATCCCTTGCGGCTCGCACGACATTTACATGGATAAAGTGGTGACTGAGTTGGCGGTATACCCAGGCCGCGGACGAACTTAGTCTTAATATTGGGGTGGCACGCCCCTGAGGCTTTGCGAAGGGCGTGATAGTGATGTGATTCACCACGCCCTTCGAAGACTTAAGGCCCGCCACCAACCTCCTCATGCTGTGAAGTATTCGAAATTTGAAAAAACAGACTGTCGTAGCTACGTTCGCCAGAACGTGGCTGTAACTCACAGCGATTCACCACGTTCTGGCGAACGTAGCTACGCGCCATGAATAATCTGGGTTTAACCGATCTGAAAATCGCGTCATCGAAGTGTACTTCAAACGCGATAAGTGAATCAAATCACTTGCCCGACATGTGAGCCAACGATGTCGCCCAGTCTTCGAGCCAACTGGCTTGGTTGGCGTTGCGATCGACGTGCTCAGTCGCCAGGATGCAGCGCTGCCAACATTGCAGTGCACCATGGATATCTGTGGACCAGTGCTGCAGGGCGCTATCCACGGCAGTTGCTAAACCCGTGTCGGATCGATCTTTGTTACCCGCTAGACGCAAAGAAATCGAACGATAGAAACTTGCACAGCTGCGCAACAACAATTTAGCTCGTTCACGTTTTGCTCGACCATCCTTACCGACCGCGTCAATCACACTGCTGCACGCTTTGCTCAGCTCATTGAAATTCAATCGATCAGCGCCGAGCATAGCGAACAACGTGGTGCGAAACTCTCCCAACTCGGGGTCGGCAAGAAGCTTTGCCTCAGACAAACTTCCTAAACATAAGCCCGCGATTTCGCGGGCTCGATCAGGTGACTCAGCGATCGCATGTCGCTCAATCAAAGTCTGCAATTGATCCAGTTCGATGGGACGGAAGATAATCGCTTGACAGCGCGAACGTATCGTCGGCAGTTGTCGCTGTAAATTCGAACCGATCAGGATCAACACCGAATTAGCTGGCGGTTCTTCAAGCGTCTTCAGCAGACTGTTTGCCCCTTCGACATTCAAGTAGTCCGCGTCATCCAATATCGCCACTTTGCGATTTCCGGAATAGGGCCGCAAGCTAATATCGTGACAAAGCCCCTCGCGCATCCGCTTTTCTCGCTCGCCGATCAGCAGCTCAATCGGAATGAAGGCCTTATCAGTCGGTTTGAATATTTCGATCAAATCGGGATGTGTGCTAGCTTCAACCTGGGCACAACTCTCACAGGCATCGCAAAAATCGAGGTTCTGGTCCAGCGTGGATGGACATAGCAACGACTTGGCCAGCAGCCGCGCGAACGTCCGTTTGCCAATGCCCTCGGGCCCAACGAACAAGAAACTCGTCGCCAATCGACCGCTAGCAATGGCCGTACGAAACCATTCCCGCTGTTGACGATGTCCCAGAAGTTCTGACCACTGCATGGAGAAGCTGCCCACTTTGGGGTTTTAGACTGTCGGTTTATTTGCCACAATTTAGCCTATTCGAAGTGGAAGTCCCAGATACCGCAACTTAAACCATGAGAACGATTGCTTAAAATGTTTCGCAAAGTCACGGACTGGCTAGCCTATCTCCTAGTGCGATGCGTGATCTGCGCAATCCAGACGGTATCGCTGGAGACCTGCGAACGTATTTGTTCCGTCTTGGCCGCCATCGTTGATCGCACACCCTTGCGTCGCGAAGTGATTGATCCCAACGTGCGGTTGGTTTTCGGCGAACTTGATTCACGCCTCGCAACAGCCTTGCGAATTGCCATGTGGCGGCATTTGCTGCTGATGATTTGCGAAATCGCCCACGCACCGCGAAGGATTCACCGCACTAACTGGCGCGATCATTTTTACGTTCGCGACAAGGACGAAGTCTTCCCCATTTTGATGGATCCACGCCCAACGGTGCTAGTTACCGGACATTATGGGAATTTTGAGCTGGCTGGATTTGTGACTGGCCTGTTTGGCTTGCCGACTACAACGATCGCTAGGCCTCTCGACAATCCGCACGTCGACGAATTCATTACTGAATTTCGGAGTCTTGGCGGACAGCATATGTTGCCCAAAGATGGCAGTTCGGCACCCGTTCAAGAGATCTTGGCGCAAGCGGGCACGCTGGCCTTACTCGCGGATCAACACGCCGGTGGCAAAGGTTGCTGGGTAGACTTTTTTGGTCATCCTACCTCGTGCCACAAAGCTCTCGCGCTGTTCGTACTCAGTTCAAAAGCGCCGATGGTTGTTTGTTACAACCGGCGTTTGAATCACCCGCTTCAATTTGAAATGGGGATAACGGGCGTTGCCGACCCGCTGGTTCCCTCAGCGCAATTGGAGTCGGTAAAAGATTTGACACGTTGGTACAACTTGAAGTTGGAAGAGGCCATTCGACTCGCGCCGGAACAATACTGGTGGCTTCATCGTCGCTGGCGGGAAGTGCCGCCCAATAAAGTCAAATCGAAGCCGCTGAATGAACCCCAAACTCGCAATTCGGCGGCGTAAGCACTATTTCTTTTTGGTTTCGAAAATGGTGCTCGAAGTAACCCATTGCGCTCCAGCACTTTTCATTATTTTAAGGGCGCGATCGATATCACCCGCTTGCAGTTCCACCCCGCGGCACCCATCGTCAACGACTGTTGTTTGCAAGCCTTCTTTGAGCGCATCCAAAACGGTAGCGAGCACGCAGTAATCCGTGGCCAGCCCCATTACAAAGACATGATTCACATTTTGCTCGCGCAGGTATTCCGCCAAGCCTGTCGAGCGGCGATGCCCGTTGTCGTAGAAGCCGCTGTAGCTATCGACGCTACGATCCGTGCCCTTGCGAACGACACGCTGTATCGGTTTCAGGTTGAGTGCTTTTACGAATTCGGCGCCATGCGACCCCTGCACGCAATGATCCGGCCAAGCAGTCTGCGCCAGGCCATCTAGTTGAAATTTTTCGCCGATCGACAGCCCTGGGTGTTGGCTCGCAAGCTCTGGTGATCCGGCGGATGCCAATCCTGAGTCGCAATGACCAATTCAAACTTGGGCATCAAGCGATTAGCAATTTCGATAACATCCAGACCTCCGGCCACAGCCAACGCACCCCCTTCAACGAAGTCGTATTGCAAGTCGATCAGCAGCAACGCTTGCCGGTTGGTCACAAAGGATTTAGATTTCAAAATTCACTCCTCGCTTTATCTTTTCCCGATACTGCTGTTGATCGAATCGATATAAACGCGCGGCGCGATGGGCCACATCGGTTTCCACTTCGTCAAGTTCCTGTAAAACACCTAAACTCAAAATCTTCTTACGAAAATTCCGTTTGTCCAAAGCTCTGCCAAGTATGATTTCGTAGAGCGTCTGCAATTGCGTCAGAGTAAACTTGATCGGCAGCAATTCAAAGCCAAGTGGCTCGTATCGCACCTTGCTTTGCAACCGCCGATACGCCGCTTGCAGAATCTGCGCATGATCGAAAGCAAGTTGCGGCAGAACATCTAATGCAAACCAGGCTGCGTCGCATGCATCCGTCGCAGCTTTCACACGATGATTCGACAAACGCACCAGAGCGTACCAGGCGACTGTGACAACGCGTTCGCGAGGGTCGCGGTCGATTGCGCCAAAGGTGTACAACTGTTCGAGGAAGACCTTTTCGAGGCCCGTCTCTTCTTGAAGCTCGCGTCTGGCTGCTTGCTCGAGCGTTTCATCCAGTCGCACAAATCCGCCGGGCAGCGCCCACTTACCGCGGAACGGTGGCAATGCGCGGCGAATCAACATGACCTTCAGATCGCGCTCGTCCAATCCAAATACTACGCAGTCAACCGTCAATGCGGCGCGAGGAAACGGGTATGTTACCGTCATAGTGCCCCATCGACTTGCATAACTGTGCGTGCTTCGAGCACCAAACGTGACTTGAGCTCATGCAATGTCAACTCCAACCCAACCGGATACTTGTGTGGATTGTCGAACCTGAAAATGCTGACCTGAAACTTTTGCAATTGCTGAAGCGTTCTCGCGCGGACGTCCGACAACCCAGGCGACTTGATTACGACCCTGCCCCCACGGGTCGCGGGTAGCAGCAAGTCTTCAAAAGCAACCGCGGATGAAATCTCGCGTCGGTGTGTCGCATCTTCAAGATCGACAGAAACGCAGTTTTCGCTCGGCGGTTGCAACTCGTTGTATATTACATCCGCAATAGCTAGCCCACTTGCGTCGTGAAAACGGCGAACCTGCTGAATGCCTGGCGTCGAAGTCTTGATTAGTTGTTCGGAAACCTTGATCTTCGGTTGCCACCGCTGCATTTCATCTTGAATCGCGCCCAGCTTGTAAACGCCTCCCAGTGCGGGTTGGTCGAAAGCCGTCACCAGCTTGGTACCCACGCCCCATACGTTGATCGCAGCCCCCTGCAGCTTCAGACTTTGAATCAAGCGTTCGTCCAAGTCATTACTGGCCACAATTGTCGCATCTGCAAATCCCGCTGCATCGAGCAGTTTGCGAGCCTCGATGCTCAACCAAGCCAAATCACCTGAATCGAGCCGGATGCCGACCAGGCAATGACCATTGCGCCTCAATTGTTGACCAACTTCGATCGCATGCCGCACTCCCTCAAGCGTGTCGAAGGTATCGACCAAGAACACACAGTTGTTGGGCATCGCCTCTGCATAGGCTTCAAACGCTTGCAGTTCACTGTCGAACGACATCACCCAACTATGTGCGTGCGTGCCTTTGACTGGTATACCGAATCGTTTGCCAGCCAGCACATTGGAAGTCGCTGCACATCCGCCGATATATGCGGCCCGACTAGCTGCCAGCGCTCCATCGATTCCCTGGGCTCGCCGCAGACCGAATTCCAACACCGGATCGCCCTTTGCCGACATCACTATGCGAGCCGCCTTGGTCGCGATCAGCGATTGAAAGTTGACGATATTGAGCAAGGCCGTCTCCAGCAACTGACACTGCAGAATCGGTCCGCGAACCCGCAGCAGCGGCTCATGCGGAAAGACAACCGTACCTTCAGGAATCGCATCCACATCCAGACTGAGTTCGAGCTGTGTGAGGTAATCAAGAAATGCGGGCTCAAACAATGATCGGCCATCATTACCCGTGAGCGTACTCAGAAATGCAACGTCATCAGATGTAAAACGAAAAGACCGCAAGAAATCTAGCACTGGCTCCAATCCGGCAGCGATTGTATAACCGCCGCCAAACGGATTGGTCCGGAAAAAAAGATGAAACGCCGCCTGCTGCTCGGCTTTTCCCTGCTTCCAATAGCCATAAGCCATGGTCAACTGATAAAGATCCGTTAGCAGCGAGAGTGAATGCTTTGCTTCTCCAGTATCCATGACATACTCCTATGTTAGTGTACAATATACACTAACTGCGCAGGAAGTCAAATTTCTGCGGGCCTGAAAGAAGTGTAGAACGATTGTCCTCAATCGTTCGGGGTAGATTGAACGGTTGAGTCACGCCACCAAAGCCAAGCGAAGACAGGCATGACAGCTAGGGCAAACCACTGGTAGCTAGTGAACGCCAACCACATTTTGGGCTCGGGACGAATGAATTCCGTTAGCCAGCGATACGCCAAGTAGCTGATGATGTAGAACTTCACCAATTGGCCGCGCCAGATCCCCTGCTGACGTAGCGCTGCCATCAGCCAGGCGAT
>JANLQO010000149.1:0-10678 GCA_031367855.1 Planctomycetia bacterium
CTTGGCGCAACACCCGGCGCTCAGTGCGTGCGCACAGTCGAGCTTTCGGCAGCTGGCGTCAATGGTTCTCTCGCTATTGCATCATCTGTATCGACAGCGTCATGAACAGCTCGCGACCGCCTACGCGCCGCTCGATCCGGATCGCGACACGCTGCTTACTCGCGTGCCGATTCCTTCGCAACGGGATCGGATGGCGGAGGAGGTTTTCGCACGAATTCAGGACGCTTTGCATCGCGCAAATTACCGACGATTGAGTCAAGAAGATATTGAGCAGGCATTGCAAGCCGCCAGCCAATGGGGTATTCGCATGCGCGTCAACTTTGGCATGCTGCATCGACTGGAAATCTACTCGCGAGGTTCAGTCATCGGAAAGCGTGCACGGCGCAGCTGGCGAAAGCGGTTCAAGCTCGAGATGCTCGATGTCCCGCTCTATCAAAGATTGGTGGTAGTGTTTCGGACCATTGATGGCCACAAATCGCCCGAGCACTTCGATGCACGGAGAGTTTATCTGCGGATGTTTAAGAACGTACCGCAGCAAGACGTGGATATGATGTTACCGGCCAGTGGCATTCAGATGTCGTGGCTCGATCATTCGCGGGTCGTCTTGCCGTCGATGTACGCAGTGGGCATGACATTTTGGCGCGTCCTGCGCAACGTGTTGCTGCTGACCCTCGTGGGACTCTTCAAGACGGTTGCATTATTCTTTATTGTCTTGTTCGCAGTTGGTTTCGGCGTGAAATCCATGTTCACTTACTCGGCCAATACGCGGCGTAGATATCTATTGAACATGGCTCAGAGTTTGTATTATCAAAATCTGGATAACAACGCTGGCGTAATGTTCCGCTTGCTGGAGGATGGCGAGCAACAGGAAGCATGCGAAGCCATATTGGCTTACTTTGTGGCGGCGATTGTATTGACCGGACGAACAGAAATTACGCTGACTGAAATCAGCACGCACTGCGAGGCGATCGTGCTGGAAGCGACTGGCGTTTCCGTTGCATTCGACATCGATGCCGCTTCGCGAGACTTAGTTCATCTGGGTATGTTAAAGATGAATCAGGATTTCTGGACGGCCTTACCACTGCCAGCTGCCGTCAAGCAGCTGGATGCCACGTGGGACAATTGGTTTAATGCTTGACGGTTCGCCAGTTTTCCCCATGACAGAGTGCCGCGACCTTCGGCCGTCGCGCTGATCACGACGGCGGAGCGCCCGAGGCACACCAAAGTCTTGGGTTCAGTCCTGGCTAGCGGCCGCGTTGGACGGCTTCGGCGCGAGCTTTTTTCATGGCAGCAGTTTCGTTTGCCAGTTTGTTCTCAGAGCCTTCTGGGAAGTACTGTACATCGTCGTACAGATAATAGGGGCTCGGCAGAGTTTGACCAGCCACAGAAACCTGGCAACCAACTGACGGGGCTAGTCCACCTGCGAGGATGAGTCCCAGGAAGGCAAATTGCCAAGCTCGCGAACGCTTGGTTTCGGTCATGAGTAATTCTCCTCGACATCCGTCCATGATTGCTCTTGATTTCTGCTGCGTCGGCCAATGTTTACAATTGGCTCGAACGGGCCACGTTTGCGAGGCCTGCGGTACGAGCTTGCAATGACGGGATCCGCTGCTGGCAAGCTCTACCGGTTCTATCGGTTTTATAGCGCCTGCTGTCCAGCAAATCGCGCGGCGGCAGCGTTAATTCTCTCTCTGATGCTGGCAAACCCTTCGTTCAATTGCTGGCAAATCCTACCCATCTCGCCCCCAGACGGTTTAAAATGAGGATTGCACTAAACGCTGAAAAACTCATCTGGGACCGTTCAAATGACTGCGAGAACGATTTTTATTGCCACTGCATTTTTGTCGCTCGTTCCTTTCAGCGAACGCCTGTCGGCTCAAACGGTAGGAGAAGCTCCCCGAGCCGAGTACTACTTGGCGCGCGATCTTTACGAAACAGGTCGCCTTGCGGACGCAGCCGAAGGGTTTCGACTGGCGCTGTCGCGATCGATGCAGATTCGTGAAAAACCGTGGATCGATAGCATTCCACCGATGGTAATGCTCGGCGAGTCCTACTTCCATGTCGGCAAAGTCGCTTTGGCGATGGAGCAATATGATGCAGCGTTGGCCGTCGCGCTGGATTACCCAATTTGGATGGAACAAGTCGTTATCCCGCCAGAACTGCAACCTCTCGACAGCAAATCCAAGGGAATTAATTGGTTCACACCTTCACGGCCAACGCAGCCAACTATGACCCCAGAAGCAGGTCAGTTGTCGGTCGAAGTCGTGGGACAGGGAGCCTCGCAACCGATTGCTTTGACCGCGCGAGTCGACGCCTCCGAAGTGCTCCGCACGATGGGGCTTGCATTGGTTCGTCGCGGCGAGGTATTGGGGCCTCTCGCCAAGCACTCACCTTTGGCGCAGCCCTTGAGTCAGTTGCTGCGGCGCGACATACAGCAGCGAGCCGAGTGGGCGAGGTCAGCCTGGCGGCTGCTGCGAGGCTTGCATGCTCTGTCGGTCCCCAGTGACGCCGACCCGTTGACGCTCATCAAAGCGAACGCACTGATTGGTAACGATATCGATTACTTTATGACTCCCCTTGCACTGCTACAATTGGGCAAATATCAATGGCTGCAAAAAGATGTCGCTACTGCATCACCATACTGGCAGGATGCATCGCTCATCGCAGCTCGCTATGAACAGTATTCGATGTTGGCTGAAACACTACAAATACTCTCCGCCGCCTGCACCGCTGGAAATCGGACGGACTTGCTCGGTGCCATTCAGAACGCGGCGGCCTGGGGAGTAAAACGCAGCGCTACAGTTCAAGCTGAAGGCTATGCAGGCGCGGCGGAATTGGCCACGATGTCGGGTGATTGGCTGGCAGCGGAAGCCAACAGTAAACAAGCTGCTACTGCCTTTCGAATTCGCGATGTCATGTTGCCGCGAGCGCAAGCTCAGCTATTCTTTGCGAACGCTATCACTGCTTTTGGGGAGAACCGTGCTGTATTCGGCCAACAGAGCCTAGAGTCCGCGCTGAAGATCATGCGTGGCACAGCCCAAGACGGTGCGCTCGCCAAACAGATCTTTCAATCGCAAATGGTATTGAACTTGCTGCAAAGCAATTCGCTGCAAGCCGTGGATGCTGAAGCGGCCCTGGCGGAGATATTGCACGAGGCTGGCGTTCACGCATGGCAAGCCGATCCGCTCGAAACGATCGCAGCCATGACAACTTCTGCGGTTCCAGCTTACGCCACATGGCTGGACCTTGCCGAGCGGAGAGGCAGCAAAGAACAAATCGTTGAACGCATGGATCGCATACAGCGTCAACGATTTTATGAATCGCTGCCCATGGGAGGTCGCCTTTTCAGTTTGCGTGCGGCTCTGCTCGGAGATCAGCAGCAGTTGCCCGCCGATACACAAGCTAGCCTAGCTCAGTTGATGCAAGATTCACCCGACCTAGCTAAGAGCACCAAGCACATCGCGGCGTTATTCGCTGTACTCGCAGCCGAATCTTTGCCAATTGAGGAGCGTCACGTTACAGCTGAAATGCGAAAGAGTTTTACTGAGTTCGGCAAGGCAGTCGAGCATCACGAGAATCTACTGCATCTACATGCCCTCAAGCGCAGGCCTTTCGATCGCTTCGTTCCGTTCATTGCATCTGTCGGAGAGATTCAAGCTGCTTTGGATGAGGACGATCTAACACTCGGTTTTGTCTCTACGGGTGGAAGACTCTATGGCACTGCGATCACGAAGAGCGCGACGGAAACTTGGAGTTCGAACGATCTCCCACAAATCGACGAGCAGATTAAGTCGATGCTTGGCGAGATCGGCCTCGCAACACCTTCCAAAGTGACACCATCTCAAGTGACTGCAGCAGACGCCGTGTGGCGCGAGACAGCTAACAAGCTCTTTGCCAGGTTGCTGCCCGCGAACATTCAGGCGATGGTTGCACGCGCGGATCGTATTATCGTGGTACCGGATGGAATGCTGTGGTATCTGCCATTTGAGCTGTTACCGACATCGTCTCGATCGATACATTCGTCATGGCTGGCGAAGCATGCGGTCGTTTACCTTCCCACGCTGGGCAGTTTGCCGTTGATCAACACACCAGCTCCAAGAGTCGAGCGCACGTTACTGGCGACAGCAGCCTTCTTTGGACATGACAAATCCACGAATGACAGTCTGACCGAAAAACTAATGGCAGGCATCCCGGGCTCGCAGCGCATCGAACTCGGCACCAAGAATCATTCTACCTTTGCACACTGGTCGAGACTGATGGTTGAGCAATTGCTGGTGACCGCAAAGATAGAAGCCTTGCAACGCCCCCTCGACACGAATCTTCTGCCGCTCGACGGATCACGATCTGCTCAATTGGGTCTTTGGATTGAGACACCATGTCGCGCGCCGGCGAGACTCATTCTTCCTGGATATCAGTCATCCGCTGCCACGAACGATTGGTTGGATGGGCGCGAGTTGTTGATCCCGGCCTGTGCCCTACTTTACAATGGTACACGCACGGCACTACTTAGCCGTTGGGCGGTCGGCGGTCGAAGTTCGCAAGTGGTTTTATCGCGATATCTTCAGGAACTGGATCGCGAATCGTCCTCCGTCGCCTGGCAACGAGCGGCGGTTGCAATGTGGGCTGACGAATTTCTCATTGCGGATGAACCTGCGATGCTTCCAAGTGGTAAGGAATCTGCACCGCTCGTCAGCGGTCAACATCCAAAATTGTGGAGTGGATATATGGTGATCGGTGATAGCCAATCGCCGCCGCCTCAAGTACCTTGACTGTCTCGTTACCAGCATTCCATAAGTGGGTCCAAACTGCCAAAGGCATTGCATGCATGTTATCCATCACGGTGCCCTGCACGGGGTGACCGGTTCATGTCATCAGTTAGTCATCGATCCCACTCGCTCAGTACTTATCGATTGCGGCCTCTTTCAGGGCGCAGACGCAAAAGGGCGCGACGAAGCCAAGATTGATTTTTCGCTGAGCGGCATCAAGAGCCTGATCTTGACACATATTCACGTCGATCATGTGGGACGGTTGCCCTATCTCATGGGGGCGGGTTTCGATGGGCCGATATATTGTAGCCCTCCAACTGCGAAACTGCTGCCATTGACAATGGAAGATGCAATGCGAGTTGGCGTGACTCGCAACAAGAAATTGATCGACCAGTTTCTGCAGAGCATGCGCCGCCAACTTCGGCCATTGGAATACGGCAAGTGGCATAAGATCGACGGCGGAGTGGAAGTGCGTTTGCAACCTGCCGGGCATATTCTCGGATCGGCTTACGTCGAAGTGGAACATCGTGGCGAGCGGTTTGTTTTCAGCGGCGACTTGGGCAGCCGAAATCAACCTCTTTTAACTCAGCCTGCCAGTCCCGAGAAAGCCGATTTCCTAGTCCTCGAAAGCACCTATGGCGACCGCAACCATGTCGGGCGTGAACAACGTCGAAAACACTTCGAAGATATCCTTTGTCGCACGATGGAGAACTCCGGAGTGACGATTATTCCCGCATTCAGTGTGGGGCGTACTCAAGAATTGCTCTTCGAAATGAACGAAATTTTCAGTCGCGTTGAGCGGCGATGCGGTTGTGCATTGCTGAACAGGGTCGACGTGATCGTCGATTCGCCGCTGGCAAATCGTTATACCGAAATCTACGAGGACCTGAGGCAGTATTGGAGCGACGAAGCACAGCAAGTCTTGACCTACGACGACCAGCCCCTGGTATTCGACAATCTATTTACCATCAACGAAGGCGAGGACCATCGCGATTTGGTCGAGATGCTGCAAGAAACCAAAAGGCCTGCCATTGTCATTGCTGCGGGTGGTATGTGTGCGGGCGGTCGGGTAGTAAATTATCTGAAAGCATTCATCGGTGATCCGACGACGGACATTGTCTTCATGGGCTATCAGGCAATCGGAACTCCGGGGCGGTACATTCAAGAAACGGATTGGGTAAAGCTGGATGGTCAGCGATACGACATTCGCGCGGCAGTCCATGTTCTCGATAGCTACTCTGCTCACGCTGACCAAAGCGATCTGCTTAAATTCGTAGAAGGTATGAAAGAGCGGCCCAAAGCGATCCGGTTGGTGCACGGTGAAGAACCTGCCAAAGCAGCCTTGACACGCGAGTTAGTCCAGCGCAGCTACACGGTGGTCTAAATCAATGAACAACTCTCACTCGTTGCGACAACTAGGCACCTCAGACTTGTGGGTCAGCACAGTCGGTTTCGGATGTTGGCCGATCGCAGGCATATCATCGCTGGATGTGACAGAGCCGTGGAGCGTCAAAACGCTTCATGCCGCATTCGATGCTGGCATCAACTTTTTCGATACGGCTTTTTCCTATGGATACGACGGCGAAGCAGATCGATTGCTGCGGATCGCTTTATCGGATCGCCGCGACCGAATTGTCTTGGCCACCAAAGTAGGCTCGCACTACGATAGCCATCGGCAGCGCATCGTTGACTGCCGCCCTGCGACGCTCATTGAACAGGCGGCCAAGATCCTACAGCGATTGGATATCGAGTACATCGACCTGCTTTATTTGCATCAACCCGACCCGTCGGTTGCCATCGAAGAATCAGCAGGCGCGATCGCTGATATCGTCGCGCGCGGTTGGGCTAGATATGCTGCGGTTTCGAATGTCAATGCAGATCAACTGGACAGGTTTCACGCGACGTGCCCAGTAATCGCCGTTCAGCCACCCTACAATATGTTGCAACAGGGCGAATGGTTGGCGATACGCGATTATTGCTTGCAACATTCGCTCAGCGCCGTTTGTTACTGGGTGCTGATGAAGGGTCTCCTGGCGGGAAAGTTGCAGCGCGGCCATAGGTTTGACCCACGCGATCGACGATTAACTTACGCCATCTATCAAGGAGAGCAGTGGGATCGTAGTCAGAATTTTCTGGACCTGTTGCGCGGACTTAGTGCCGCGAATGGATGTACGGTTTCCCAGTTGGTGATCGCCTGGACCATTCAGCAACCGGGGATTACGGTTGCGCTGTGCGGGGCCAAACGTCCCGAGCAAATTGAAGAAACTGCCCAGGCGATGTCCGTGCGACTTGATGACACGGTAATGAATCAAATCGACCATTGGTTGCTCGAGGTCAATCCAGGGGCAGCATCTTCCTAAAAATCGCTACTTTCCATGCTCGGATACATCTAGAATGTGATTTCTCCGTTTGGCTGCGCCCACATGCACGACACCTTCTCGCTGGCAAGCATAATTAAGGATCAGTCGGGAGTATCGTGCGTGCAATCGAGACTGTCTTTTCGTTGGTGGGTCGCTCCGGCCGGGTGCGACCATCGCTGATGCACGGACACTTATGCGGCGCCCCTATGGGCAATTCTGACAATCCCGTGTGCAATAGTCGCACCCGACAGAAGCGACCCACCGAGGGACCGCCCCAAAACGACGTGTACGCGAAATCCGGATGACTCATTATTGGACGAATCCGAACATCATCATGAAAGTCGCAGAGAACCATTGAACGATTATTGGAATGCCGCCATCCTGGGTGTGATTGAAGGACTAACCGAGTTCCTGCCCGTTAGCTCCACGGCCCACATTCGGATCGCACAAAAACTGCTCGGCGTCGACCTTGATGACAGCTACTGGAAAATGTTCGCGATCGTCATCCAATTCGGCGCGATCCTCAGCGTGGTGGCTTACTTTCGACGGCGGATCATTGAGTTCATCAGCAGCTATCCCAAGGGCAAATCGAACGATCGCACGTGGTGGAATCATCCGCTCGCACTGGTCGTCATCAGCTTTGTGGTTACTGCTGTGCCATGCTACTTAATCGATGAGCAGATTGGTGAGAAACTTGAAAATCTGAAGGTGATCGGTTGGGCGTTATTGGTAGGCGGGATCATTATGTGGGTCATTGATCGAGTGTTCAGCTCCCGAGCAACGACTTTAGACATGGAGAGCATGACCCTGAAGCAGTCGCTTGTGATCGGCTTTGCTCAAATCTTCTCGGCCGCGTTACCTGGCACCAGTCGATCGATGGCCACCATCGCCGGCGGGCAAGTAACCGGTCTGTCGCGCACCGCTGCGCTCGAGTTTAGTTTCTTCCTTTCAATACCGGTTATGTTTGCCGCAACGTCCTTCAAGATGCTGCAGTTTGTAATGAAAAACGAATCAGCCGTTTCAATGCATCAAGTGGGCGTTTTGGGGGTGGGCTTCGCGGTCAGCTTCGTGGTCGCGCTAGCCGTGATTGCCTGGTTCATGGCTTGGGTGAGAAAACACGGCTTTGCTCCGTTTGCGATCTATCGCGTGATGGTGGGCCTTGCCGTGCTTGTGTGGCTCACCTAAGTAGGCGAGTCTCTCCGAGACTCGCAATTAACGCGATAAAATAGGCGTGTAAATCTAGGAGAGGGCGTTAGCCCAACGCTGTGAAGCATTTTGAAGCGGCACAAGGTCACTCTCGGCAAGAGTGACCCACGGTGGGTCGCATCTGCCGGATGCGACCCTTGTTCGCTGGCCGCGAATCGTTTGGCAATTGAGAATCATCGAGTAGGTTGAGTCGTCTGCGGCGAAACCCGCGGCTAACGTTGCTAACGCCGACGGCTCACAAAAAAGAAGAACCAACTATCGACGTGTAGAGGCTTTCCCGCCTGGAATGAGTGCCAGAAACTGACGTTCGCTGAGCAACCGAATACCTTGCTGAGAAGGCGCGTTCGAAGACCCGGTCAGGTCCTGGCTTCTATCGCTCGCTAGCGAGTTGCAAACGAGTTGCCCCGCGTCCTCCAGCGAACTACCGCAAGCCACAACATAGTTCGTTTCCGCCGTGATACTCGCCTGACAAGTCGCTCCCAAGCGTTCGGCCAGTTGAATGGTTTCTGCTAAACTCAAACCGCGCAGGGGACCAAGGAACACAAACTTGCGTCCAGCGAAAGGTAACTCACCAGCCGATGCGGATAGCACGAGATGCGGATCGACGCCCGCTTTGGCTGCCGCACCTTTGAGCGGAAATCCCCAACGATCCGCTGTCGTTCTGCCCCAGCCTTCACCTGCGTCAGTGCGTTTACCTCGCATCGATCGCGGCGAAGTGATCACTCCCTGTCGATAATTCCCGCGACGAATGCTCAACACCTTTTCGACTGCGGCCAAATCGCTTTGCTCGCAGGTGTTCGCAACCGCAAGCGCTATGGCCGCGCAACAGCGGGCATCTTCGAGCGCGTCATGGTGCTTGAACGCAATTCCGAGCCAGTTTCCCAACGGCTTTAAACCGTACCCCGACCGTCCCGGCCAAGCGCCACGAGCCAGCGATCGCGTACAAGTAAACTCCAAATCGGGACAAGCTACGTCGAACGCTTCCAAACTGCTAACCAGTACTCCCAGATCAAATCGAGCGTTATGAGCGATAATCACTTCGCCCTCCAGTAGTGGTTGCAATTCGCTCCATACGTCCTCCATTGTCGGTGCAAATTCGACATCGGTGGGTCGAATGCCATGAATGGAAATATTGCGGGGTGAAAAATACATCCTGGGCGGCCGAATTAACCAACTATGCTCCGTCGCAATTTTTCCATCCCGCACCACCACCGCCGCCAGTTGGCAAGCACTATCCGCTCGGTTATTTGCAGTTTCAAAATCAATCGACACAAATCGCATTTCACTAGACTTCCGTGGGTTAGAGTGCGATTTCTCCTTACGCAAACTCTGCTGATGCATTCCATTCGCGCGGAGGCCGTTCCATCTGTCAAGTGGCGACTAGTAACTGTACGATTAACGGCGAACGACTCGCACGCAATCCACCCATCCATTGGGTACTGCACAACAACAGATTTTAAAAGTCAAGCAATTTCGTTGACAATCGAATCCGCAATTGATAGGTTGACGAACGAGCTTGCCTTTGCCGAAAGAACTTATCGCATTATGTCGAAGCGAATTAGAACGTAATTGTAGTCTTGCTGTTTGTCGTTCGAATACCAGTCATAAGCTCGTCTTTCCGTGTCGAAACACTCGTTCAAGTCCACCTCCTCTCAAAAGGACTCGATGATGCGTTCGTTTGCGAATCTCTGGCGGGCCTCTATTGCCGCACGTAATGCGGTTGGTGCAACGCTGAACGCGTTCGTGTCAGCGCGCCGAAAAACGCTACCAAGGACTGTCGCTCGCCGTCGATTCGGGGCAATCTTAATTGAACATTTGGAACCCCGGCACCTCATGGCGGCGGTTCCCGTCGCCCGAGACGATGCGGCGTTCTATACGAATGTTGGAACGGATCTGGTTGTTACGACTTCATCCAGCCCAGCGGCGCTACTCGCCAATGACTTTGATATTGATGGTGGAACACTCACACCGAGTGTTGTAACTAATCCTACGTCTGGCTCACTCATCAGCTTTGGTAGCAATGGTACTTTTACCTACCGACCCAATACCAGCTTTGTTGGCGTCGATTCGTTCAGCTACAAAGTGAATGACGGCACCTCCGATAGCAATGTTGCAACGGTCCGCATCGCTGTGGGTACTAAATTGCTGGCTAGACAAAACTTAGATAGCCTCAACGTGAACCAGCCCGATGGTGGTCTGTATGCAACTGGCAATGTTCAGTTGGGAGAACAGCTTACGCCCGACCAGACGCTCGTCTATCGCAGTGATTCGTTGGCAAAACCGATCATCGCCGTGGAAACGCAGCTTGCACCAGGCGTGCCGGTGCCCGATGCGATCACTGCCAAG
>JANLQO010000207.1:0-18126 GCA_031367855.1 Planctomycetia bacterium
GGTACGGGTCTCTTCACCTGCTGCGGCGGCGGCAGCGAATTCTTCGGGAAGCCCCAAATCGATGTCGCCCTGATCGACCGCGAACGATATTCGAAAGCGGCCCAAGCGATGATCGACGGCGTCATGGAATTGGTGCAAGACAACGGTGATCAAAGCGCCGGATTCGAAATCGATCGGCTCTTTGGTGGTGAGTGTGGCCCAGTGTGTCATGCCACCGCGCGGCGAAACGGCCCAGCCGCGGTCATTGCCTTTATTGCCATCGAAGGCCTGTTCGATGGCAAAGCTTTCCTGCGTAAAGTCCGCTTTACCGGAAGCGAAATCGACTTTCTTAATAGCCTTTTCATCTGCGATCGGCGCCGCAGTGACTTCAATCTCGGTTACCACAAAATTCCCATTGGCAGACAAGCCTGGACCATTGCCTTTGATCGTATCATCGGTCAACGTCTCCAAACGCATGCCCCGGATGTTTCGTAGCGGCGTACGGAAAGTTAGCGTGTAACTCCCTTTATCCGCTTTTCCGCTGGCGCGCACCGAACGATCCGCCAGTGGGACGAGCGTCGCGCCATTGCTGGCTTTAGCAGAGGTCGGCGCCGCCGTGAACCAGCTCACTTTACTGGTCCTGTCAGCCAGCCATTTATTGGCGATCCCCAAACCCGCCTCGTCGACTTTCTTAAGTGCCACTTCAGCGGCTGCGATTCTTTGCACGCGCTCGGCTTCCAACTTCACACGCTCAGGTGCAATGGCTTGTTCCCGCGCCGTAGCGGCTTGTTTGGTTTCCTCATGTTTCTTGAGCCGAGCGGCTTCCAGCTTGGCGCGTTCATCGGTCCACCACGTTTCGCGCTCCGTCAAGCGTCGTTGCATCTCAGCATGATCAGCGACAATGGATTCTGCGTTCTCTAAGATCTGTTTGACTTCTACCGCTTCGGCGGGCCGATTAAGAACTCGCAGGTAGATTTCGCGAACCATATCCGATTCGCTCAAATCGGTAAGCGCTAAAGTGGGAAGAGCGCACTTCGGATCGCTGATCGCTTTGCCAACCGTTGGGCCGCTGACCAAAGCCATAACGGGTCCGAGCTGCAATTCACCGGAGCGTTCACATTCGCAAGCACTTTCACGCACGGGACGTCCCAAGTTGTTCAAGAAACCATCCGCCAGCTGAACAGCCACATCGGGCAGCGCGGCAGCCCGCGTTCCTGGCGCAACGCCTGGGATGTCTGACAACGAACCGGTGACCTGATAAACGGCATCGTAGAGCACTTCGGCGGGCAATCGGCGTGCTGTGGCATGCGAATAGTTTAACGTGTCGTCCGCGTTCCACTTCGTCGTGCCCACGGACAGCTGGTAAGTGCGGGAATTGCAAATCAGCCGAATTACATGTTCGGTGTCGAAACCGGAACGAATAAACTCGCTCGTCAGGTGCTCGAGCAATTCTGGATTCGTCGGAGGGTTGCCTGCCCGAATGTCATCGAGTGGGGCCATCAAACCAGCGCCGGTCAAATAACCCCAGAGCCGATTGACATAGCTGCGGGCGAAGTAGTTGTTATTGGGCGACGTGATCCAAGCCGCCAATTTCTCACGGCGCGTTTTGGCTGTAGCGCCATCGTTATCGCATTCGAACGGGAACTTGGGAGCAACTTGTTTATTCGTTCGAACATGAGTCATCTCACCATCCGGCTTGTCGTAGACCTCTTCATACAGCGGGTGCGCTTGATCGACGGCGGAACCGCCGATATTGGCATCGCCGCCAGCCGGGTCCTTCTTCAAACCGGTCTGTGCAAAAAACGCCGCCAATTCGTAATACTGATCCTGCGTCCAGCGTTCGAACGGATGGTCGTGGCATTTGTTGCAATTGAAGCGCACCGCTAAGAACAAGTGCGTCGTGTTCTCCATGATCAAGTCAGGTTCGCGCAGGATCTTGTAATATGAGGCGGCCGGATTGACCTTGTTCGAACCGCTGGCCGTCAAAATGTCGCGCGCGAATTTATCATAGGGTCTGTTCTCAGCAATCGCGGCGCGAATCCATTCCCTAAACGCTTTCGCACCTTCGGCGCCGATAAATTTTGAATTGACCTGCAGCAAATCGGCCCATTTGTTGGTCCAATGATCGACGTAATCGGGATTGCCGATCAGTGTATCGATCTGCTCGCGGCGTTTCAGCTTTGAGGGTCGGCTGTCGGCAAGGAACTGCTTCAACTCCGTGATCGTTGGCGGCAAGCCGGTCAAATCCAAACGCACCCGACGTAGAAACTCGGCATCGCTGCAGGGTTCGGACGGTTGGATCTTCATGCGTTGCCATTTGTTGGCGACCAATTGGTCGATGGTACTGAAACTCTCGGGTTCATTCCAAGCAAAACCATCGCGGTTGCCCATGACGGTCAAAGTAGCAGCCGCATAGGTACCTTCGTAGCGAGCCAATACGGGTGCTTCGCCGCGGCGGATCGCCTGAGCCAAGCCGCCGGGAAAACTCTTGCAAACTTCCGCATTTCCACTTTCGATGAAGGCTTCCTGGGTCACATCGCGGCTCGAGCCATCGCCATAATGTGCGACCACCCGGAACTGCTGCCAAGCGTTTTCCAACTCCACGACCGGCTTGCTTGGCATCAACTCGATACGAGCTACTTTTTTTGATTCCTGATTTAGTTTTGCACCTTCAGCGATCCATCGGCGAAACGTGTTGTAATGTACGCTATCGGTCGTCATCAGCACGCCGCCTTCATGTGGCACAGTGCCCACAGGCTTCAGCAACATCAAGCTTGCATCAGCTGCCGCCGTGTTCAAGCGACGCTGGCACAAGTCGTCGCTGAGCGCGCGAATGTCCTCGATTGGGTCGTAACCCCGCAGTGATAGCTTGAATCCATTCTTCCCTTTTTGAGCGCCGTGACAAGTTCCGGCATTACAGCCCAATCGCGAAATGATCGGGTTCACATCGCGCACAAAATCGATCGATTCATGCTCTGGGAAGACTGCTTCCACTGCCACCGTTTTTTGCTGGCCCGCGAATGAAATATCGACCGTTGAAGGTCCCGCAGTTTTGGGACGCAACAATCCGAGTGAGGTAACGTTGGTTGCGGCCGTCGAATTGAACTGAGCCAAACGCGTCACGTCGCAGCGCTGGCCGCTGGCATAAACCGCTGTCACGACCAGCTGCGCGTAATCGCGTTGATTGGCCAGTTTGACCTGGGCGGGCATGACTTCAATTTCAAGCAGTTTATCGGCGGGCAATAGATCTCGTTCCTTCGTTGGATCCGGCAGCGCGGCCGAGGGAGCCGACAATCCGTGAGCGGACTTTAGCGTTGTAACATCACTTTCCGTGGAACCTGTGTTTGTGACGATCTCAATGGGCGAAAAGGTCGATTCGATCGCCTTGGTTTCTTGATTCAGCAAGCGCACCATGCCATCACTGCCGGCCAGCGCGAGCAAGCTGGTGGTGGGTTGGAACGCAACGGCGTAAAGGCTGACACCTGGCACATCCATCGCCACCGAGGCCTCCGGAACCTTGCTGAGATAGCTCAATACAAGTTGTTTTTCCGGATCGGTCCGTGCACCTACGGCTTTGGCCAGAGCCGCTTTCACATCCTCCGGCACGGGACCTTCAACTTCATAGGGATAAACCCGAACCATACTCGCGCCATCCAACGTGCTGGCGGCTGCGAAGCGTGAACCATCCTTGTTGATCGAGACCGAAAATACGCGGCCTGTCATGGCTGGGAACTTACGAATCAGGTTGGCATCATCACCGATAACGCGAGCGGTCTCGCGGAAAATTCGATAGATTTTGGGAGTACCGTCCGCGCCACCCACGAGAAACTCATCTCGCGAAGGATGGATGGCCAGCGAGTTGATACCGCCGCGGAGTGCACCTGGCGTGATCGAAGTCACATTGTCGATGAATCGCTCGGTTGCAACTTCCGTCAACTTGACCGTCATGTCGCGCCCGGCTGACAGCAGATGCGTTCCACTGGGGTTGAACACGCAGGCGCGAATCCAGTCTTCGTGAGCACCCTGGTGCAATTTCTGCTCGCCGGTTGTCGAGTCAATCGCGCGGACGGTTTTGTCCGCGCATCCAAAGGCAATCAATTTTCCGTCCGGCGAAAATACCCCGCCATAGATATCGTCAAAAGTGACTTGACGGCTGAGCAGCAAATTGCCTTGTGCGACATCCCAAACTTGCACTTCACCCATGCGACCCGGTGAACCACCGGTAACCGCGAGGCGCGCCGAATCATGCGAGAAATTCAGCGACTCGATCCGTTCGCTCAAACCCACCAATCGTTTGGCCAATTTCCAAGTCTGTGTGTCGATCAGGAATACTTCATGAAAGCCACTCGTCGCCAACCACTTTCCGTCGGGCGAAAACGCAACCGCAGTTATGACCGGCAATCGCGTGTAAGTCGGTGGATGATCGGCCGTGAACTCTGCGGCAGAACTGGCCGCACGATCATCGATGGCACCTTCGGCGATCCAGCGCTTTACCAATTCGATGTCGGCATCGTGTAGCGGTTCGGCCTTTTTCGGCATGGCCGCTTTCCCGTCAATTTTCTCAATCTGTTTCAGTAAATGGCTAGCTTCCGGTTTGCCCGGCACTATCGCTACGTCGCCCGTTTCGCCCCCGGCGAGCATTTTTGCAAAGTCCGTCATGACGAACAGGCCGTGCGGTTTTGCGGGTTGATGGCACCCCTGGCAATTGGTTCTGAAAAGCGGTTCGATTTCTCTGGCGAAACTCACTTTGCGAACTTCGACAGCAGGTTCATCCGCCCAGGTGCCCTGGCACGAAGCGGCGAGACCGATCAGAGCGACTACGGCGGCAATGCAATAGAAACGCATAAATGTCTGTCCATGAGATTCAGCCGACTCTGGTGGCAGCAGTTGGCCACAAGCAATTCGACTGAGAAAGTCTTTGAGGCGGGAATCGACAACCTAGGGCTCGACGGGAGGGGGGCAAGCCAACCAGTTATGGTAACCGGTTTGTGGGTGAAAAATCAACTACCGATCGCCGATTCCAGCTACATAGTTCATCAAAACGGCGCAAGCTGGCTGAAAAATGCCGTCTCAATACGAGAAATTACGTCTGAAGTGCTTTCGGCACGGATAAAAATTCGTCTGTATTTGCCATCGTACTAACCGAAATACCGTCAGTTTTGGTGGCATAAGCCTCCACCGCTTCCAGCTTGGTTGAATCGCCGCCGTTTGGGCACAGCTCTCATCAATCGCCACCACCAAGCAGCGATTGAGCAGTTCCGGATCGATGTTTGGCGAAGCAGTCATCAACAGCGCCATGGCACTTGTACCTCATAGCGTTCGGTGTTGGTGCGACCGGTACCAGATTCTTTGCCAGTGGCCACTAGCGATAGATGACCTTCGCTTTGCAGCAGCTTGAGCTGATAGCTGGCGTCGCGATCGCCTTCCTCTTCAGCGATCGACTTCGAGTTTCAACAACACGCGGCCCAGGTCGCTGCGGATTTGCGAATCGGAGGCGCCGATTTCATCAGCGGCTTCCATCGTAAAAGTCCGCCGCGATCGCGCGTGATAGAGATCGAAGTTGTCGACATGGAAGCGCTCAGTGCGTTCGTTGTAAATCAACAAGTTGACTTTCATGACGCCCGGCAACGTGTTGCATTCCAAGCCTCGAATGCGAGACCGTCGCCATTCGGTCGTGATCGTGATGTCAGCCGTCGTCGTGGTAACTTGCAAGTCATCGAGTTTGATCGGGACGGGTGATGCCAATAGGAGTAGAGTTTCACTCAGAATTTGTGTCTCCCCTTAGTATGTAGCAACGTTACCTGATTGGTACAGATCGAGTACGATTGTGCCATGGAAACGAAAGATACCTAACGTCTTGTAGATCGACACCCCTTTGGCTCTTGAAGCCGTAGGAGAGCATGATCCTCATCCCCCGGGCCCCTTCTCCTCGGAGTACCGAGGAGAAGGGGAGACGCAAATTCTGCTACATAATCGTTGACTGCCGAATGCCAAACGCTTCGTGGCGAACGCACTGCCAATGGGTGCACCATTGACCATGAACGCCCACAACTTCGAGACCCGACGCTGGCTAGCGAGTACGGCTCACAAGTGCGCTAGCACCAGCCGCTCACAAGACGGCTAGCGCGGACGAGTAACTATCCCCAGCCCTCTCCCTGGAGTACCGGGGCGAGGGACCAAAACATTCTAAATCTCTCAAATCCTAAATCTTAAATTTTAGATCTCGCACCTCGCAACTTGCTTCTAACTTCCGAAAGTCTTCCCATGTCCGCTTCAGAACACAATCCGATCGCGTACGTAAAACCCTTCGGCAACACCGAAGTTCCACGCGGCTTCTATCAACTGCTCGCGGCACATGTCACTTGGCTGGCCGTGCACAACTTCTCAAAAACTACCGTTGAAAAACGAGCCCTCTAAGTCAAAGCCTTCGCCTTGTGGTGCATCGACTGCGATCTCACCTCGCCGCATGTCATCACCCTTACAAACCGCAGTAACGAATTGCAAAAATGCTTGCCAACGTTACCGCCGGCGGTATGCCGCTTCCCAGGATGTTTCGCGTAGAACTTCGACTTCTGATTCACTACGTTGGAACCAGTACGTGACAGAGTCCAGAAAGTGGGTGATCATGAGCCCGCTAGGACCGAAACACAGAAGCGCTGCCTAGTTCGGATTTTGCAAAAAAGCAATCAAGTCACGAATCTCGTCGCGACTAAACCCATCCAACAAACCGTCGGGCATCGGTGAACGAGCGAGTAGCTTGTGCTCTTCAATGTCGCTCTTATCGATCTCGACCACCGAGTCCGATTTCAGCGGATCCGTCTGAATGCGAACTTTTTGCGATCGGTAATCGCCCTCGATTAAAATGCGTCCGATATGGATATCACCCGATTGAGTTACGATCGAGTCCAATTGAAAATTCTCCGCCACCGAACGCGACGGAGTTAGAATGGACTCCAGTAAATCGCGAGGACTGAAGCGTCGGCCAACAAACGTAAGGTCAGGCCCGACCGCCTTGCCCTCCCTACCCACGCGATGACAACGCGCACACAGCGCGTCTCGAAAGATCTTCACACCCAGCTCACGATCTCCTTCGACCAGCGAACTCGATGTCATCTCTGACAGTTCATCGATGCTCCACTTTTGCACATGCGCGCGAGGCGGTCCCGTTTCGACAGCGACTGCAGTTTTCGCTGCAAGCACCGATGCTAACGCTTCTCGTTCGCTGTTTGAAAGTGTATTCAGGCTCTCTTCTCGTATCTCCGCCATAAATTTCGGAAGCCCCTCGCCGCCGACCATGCGATTCGCGTCTTGAAGCAATTCGAATTGCAACCGCCGCTCCGCTTCTGTCCATCCGCTGCGTTGTCGCCGAAGAGCCAGTAGTCCCGCGACCTGGTCCTCTTGACGCACACTCGCCAGCAAATCACGCGCTATCAACTCAATCGCTTCTTCCGACTTCAACTGCCCCAACAACTGCGACAAACGATGTCGCAATTCAACTGCCGACGTCTCCGCCGCAACATGCTGGACGCTAGTCGCTGGCCAATTGGCAAGCAGTTTTGCAATAACCTCCGCACTCTTGGCGTTCACGGCATCCTGATTGGTTTGCAAGCACCACTCACACAGCCGAACCCAAACCAAACGCGACGACAAATCGTACGACGCGGGCTCACACTTAAGCCATCTGTCAAGCATCGTCGCCGCCTCGGCAGGATCCATCGCTTGAGCCATAGCCAAACTTCCATACAACCACGCTGCCTCATCCGGCAATTTCGAAACAACGCTTCGCCACTGCTGTGTAGGCAATCGTTCCAAGGCAATCCGCGCCGCGTGCCGCAGTACGGGATCGGCATCTGCCAGATGATTCAACACTTGCTGCAAACCCCGAATATCGCGGTTGCGAGAGATCTGCTCCAGTTGTTTTCTAGTTTTGATTTGCTTTGCCGAAAACTCCGCCGCCGCGCGTTCGTGAGCCTCGTGGCGATCTGCATTAACCAATGCGTTTGCACCGTGTCCCTCGGCGGCAACGATTCGGTAAAGCGAGGATTGCGTCTTACGACCGCCAGTAATCACATACATGGCTCCGTCGTCACCGCGCGCGACGTCGGTAACATTCAATGGTCTGCCTTGCAGAAATAATTCCGCTTGAGCTCGCCAACCCGCGCCACGCGGAACCAGATGAACCGCAAGCGCTCGACCATAAGTCCAATCGAGCAAATAGAGTGCATTGCGATAGGGCGCTGGAAATGCGAGTTTCGGATCGCAAAAGACCGCCGTCGGTGAACTGCGTCCAATGGTCAGTACAGGCGGCACATTTTCAGGCTGGTCATGAAACCTCGGTGGCAATTTACTGCCGGCCGTTCGATAGCCCACATCGCCACCGGGCAACAATGCAATTACACGCGTTGATCGGTACCAAGGCGTCCCCATATCGTATTCATTGTCGGCATCAAAAGTAAACAATTCACCGCCAGAGTGCGCAGTCACACCGTACGGATTCCGTAGCCCGGCGCAAACAATCTCCCATTTGATTGGATTCATTTGCATCCGCACCAAGTAACCTTCACCGCGAGCGTCGCCAGCCCAATGCCGAATCGGCGAAGTAAGGTCCGTAAAGTTATCTCGCGGCAGTTCGACACTATCGCCATGAATTGCATACAACCAACCGTCGTTGATCGTCAGATCATTTCGCCCATGCCCAACACCGCCTGGAAACTCGCGCAGTCGAAGCATACTTTTAATTTTTGCATCTTCGCTAATCTGTATTCGATAAAGAGCCTTTGAGTTATTAGCGTTCGCATAGAGGTCCTTTGAATTGAACGCCAAGCCACGGCATTCTTTTAGATCAACGCGTATCGCTTCAACCTTTTCGACACTTGCATGATGGGCGTCGAACGTCATGCGTAGTAAACCTTCGTCTTCGCGAGAAACAATCGCTCGACCTTGATCATCAAACGCAAGGCTGATCCAAGAGCCTTCATCCGCATTCGCTGTCCGTATCAGAGAAATTTGAAAGCCCGGAGCGGTCCAAAACTTGGGCTGTATTTCTTGCGTTTCGCTGCCCTTCGCTTGTTGCCACTGTTCATAGTTCTCGATCGGCGAAAGCGACGCATCGCGGCGACCTGCTCCCCAAAATTCGGCACGTACTTCTCCCAGCGTCTGCACCTTCGACAAGCCGCCTACCACAGACCAAGTTTCGTCCGAGACCAGCCGAACCACTTTGCCTGATTTCAGTTGCAACTCCAATTCCAATGCGATGGCACTGGGCCCAGTCACGCAATCGAGATCAATTGCAACGACATTTTCGCTTGCCTTCAGCCACTGAGTCACATCGAGGACTTGCAACTGACAATACGGTTCAACCGCGAGTGCGATCGCATCGTTGATGGTTACCGTCGCACGCGCGAAATCGGCCGCCAACTTCATTCGCCCACTCACCACCAATTCATCGAAGTTCACGTGCTTCATCAGTCGATAGTGCGGAATGGTTGAATCAGTCACCGCGATCCAGTTCGGCAACTCGGGCTCATCTGCTACCGCACGAACTGAACTCAGTCCCAGTACGCAAACAAAAAACAGACAGCAAACGCGTGAGTTCATAATGCTTCCACTAGTTTGAATATTTTTTTCGGATCATTCGGGAAGGTTATCATAAAATTTTCCGAAGCGGAAATTGCTTACGACTCTTTTCAGAGCGTGGGCGTCCCACCCGCTGGCGGCCCCGGTGAATTGCCATCACGCTCCGTACTCTCGGTAACCGCAGTGCGCTACCCGCAATTTCAAAGGATTCCGTCTCAATCCCGTTCTAGCCGTTGGTAAATCGCTACACCAAACCGGTCCTCGACGAGTTCAAATCCATTTTCGAGAGCCTCAACTTCCACAGCTGCAATTTGCGATCGTGACCATTTGGCCAATTCCTGACGGTCGAGGATGATCCAGCGGTAGTGCTTGATAGGGGTCCCATGGCGGTCAGGCAAAGCGGACAGCTTTTCTCGACGTTCTAAATACTGACCCACGGTTTCAATGTCGCGGTTTCCGATCAGATGTGCCGCAATACGCCCTGTCGCCAGACATTCAGCACCCGTTTCATGGATCTTCTCAACTTGCTGCGTCAACCATTGACCATCTTCCCCGTAACTCTTCCGACGCAGTTCTGACTCCGCTCCATAGGTCATCCCTTCGACGTCGCGCAACGTCTCTGAACTGAATGGGAGTTGACCAACAAACAAACTCAGAATCAAGCCAGTCATCAGCGCCGTCACAGCACTCGAAGTAGCAGAATCACCTTTGATTCCCGCGCTACCCATCCGAGCACCCGATAAACTGGCCAACCAAAACAACGGCAACAGCGTAGATGGATACTGAAAAGCCACATTGTGTGCCGGTGAATGATCCCAAACAATCAACACACCCAGCGGTACCAAAGTCGGCAGCAAGTAACGCCAGCCCCTCAGCAGCGCAGGCAGTCCGCAGGGTAGCCACAACAGTGCTACGAAAATGACATTTTCAACCTTCAAGACTTGCCCCCAAAACACGCCAGGTCGAATCACTGGTGACAGGAGTATCTCGAAAGGCGAGTCCCCGAGCGTTACAAATCGCCCTGTCTGAAACTCCGCCAATCCACTGAATCGATAAACCATTACAAACGAAAGCACCGAAGTTACCGCCACGGCAAACCAAATCATCGGCGGTAAAGCTGCAACCAGTCCGTCGGCCTCATGATCTTTCGTACCTTGCTCCTGCTTGCTGCACCACCGCTCAACCAACGGTAAACCGGCACAAACGGCGGCTACTAATGCGACAATGACAAACACGCTTTCCTCCATCACGAGCGCCAGTACAGTACAAATCAATGCACCGATTCTACGCTGAGCCAACAAACACAGAATGGCCGCGAGCAATAATGGGATTGCAAACGTTATTGGATGCCATCCGTAGGTGTAGGCCAAATTCATCTGTCCAACGGAGGGCTGCATCAACCAAGCAATTCCAAAGGCCAACGCAGTCCACTGTGCATGGCCGATTCTCTTCGCGATCGCATAGATCAGCAGTCCACCGGCTGCCAGCGAGCCCGCTTGCAGTGCGAAAACCAATTTGACACTAGGGTAGAGCTTCCACAGTGGAACGATCAGTAGCAGTCCCGGATTAAAGTGATCCCAAAACATCGGCAAAACGGGTGATTCCAGCAAAACTCCGCGGCCCGCCGACGTGTTAACAATTCGCTGTAAGAAGTGACCAAAGTCATTGAAACCCAACAGGAAATTTTGGTAATAATCAACTGACTGACTAAACCACCAACTGCCAATCAACAGGCTAATGAACGTCAGCACCAAAATGACGGCCCACCCACCACCATGGGCTGGTGACTGAGCCGATGGGGAAACCCGCGCGACTCGGTTGCGAGCCAACTCGCCAAAACTCAGTCCCGTCCAGGCGGCAATCCAAATTACTTCCCAAAACTGAGCAGGCCACTCTACCGAACCCGCAGCCCGCATCACCCAAAACACGAGGGGTAATACACTCAGCGCGAAAAATAGAATCGCTTTTCCCTGAGAGCCGCAACCCGCTTGGCGATTCAAACACACCCAAACCAACCAACCCGCCATAACCGCAAAACAGACCAGGACAACTAGATTCGTCGCCGCAAACGGTTCCCAAAACGGGTCAACCATTTTTCCGACTTCATAGGTTGTTAAGAAATACATGCGACTGCTAGCCGCTAAGACCATCACGAACCAGCCCAATGCTAGCGTGCACGATAAGGCAATTTGCCCCGCGGGTTTCCACACTGCGGCTTTATTGGACGATTGCTTAATTACCAATTCACGTTCTCCCAAGCACCCAGCGCGAGCTAAAGCAATATTTAGTGCTTGCATTCTCAGCCAAGTTAAACTCGACGCAATCCGCAAATCTTACCTAATAATCCGCTCTCCATGATGCCGATGATGGATGAAGAGGGTTGTTGGGATCTGGAGTGTAGCAAGGGAACATCATGCGAACAGCTATAGCAATTCTGCTCGTCGCCGTCGGATCCGTTTCAAGCGGATGCTCACTCTGCGCGCCGGGTTATCTCTCCGACTACGCTGGAGTAGGCGGCAAGTGGCAGCGAACCGACCCCGAGAATGGTCGCGTGGGTTCCATTCTCAGCGACCCGAACAGCGTCGTAGGTGCCAGTGCTCAGTCCGTCGAAGTTACCAACGGCGAGACCTATGACTATGAAGGGACAATCAACAGCGGCGAATCCGTTCTCGAAACATCGAACTTGCCGCCGACGACCGACGAGGGCGTTATCATTCTGGGCGACCAATGGTAACTGGGCGACCAATGGTAACTCGCTGCCGATTCAGCTTGCCTCTATATGCAGACTTCTGCGGCGACGCTCAGCCCGCCGTACATCGTCAAACAAGCTGGCGACTTCCGGCACTTTGTCGATCCCGTTGAGCACCATTTCGGGATGCGTCCGATCGCTGCTTGACAAGCGAATGGTACCGACCCCCAAAATTCGCTGGATAATTCCTTGCGTGAAACTCACATCATCAATATCGAGCACTTCGATACGATCTGTCCGGCGCACCAAAATTCCAGCTTGATGCACAAATCGTTGGGTCGTCAGCTCGTAATGAACGCTCAGCCGCTTGTAAATGTAACTTCCAATCGCCAGTACCCACCAGAAAATAAGGACGGCGCCTGCGATTGGCCACACGTTGGGTACTTCCCTAGCGAACATAGCGATCAAAACAATGACGGCTATGGTTACGATCGTCGAAAGTGCCCAAGTCCCATACATGGCCTTGGCCGAATATCCACCTTGCCACAGACTCCGTTCGATTGGAATTTGTTTGTTGTCTTCCATTTTCGCTGCCGCAGCAGCCAAAAACGCGTCGCGGGCGGGTGATTGACTTTCAGGTTGATCTGCTTGGTTGGACATTGAAGTTCTCTTGTGATTTAGTTCTCGAGAGGGTTCGTTTGATGCTAAATTCGCGTCCGATTATAGTCAGTTAGGTTGATTTAGTTGAAATGGCCTAGATGCTGGCAATTCTAGGCGCTTGCTTCTGAAACCCAGCTGGCAAAAAACCAGCGAGTCCCTTCAACTCTGCCACTATTGCGGTTACTATCAAGCCATGATTTTGTTTCTAGTGATTTTTCCAGATTAGAATCAGGTTTCACAGATAAGGGCGGCACAGCCAGAGTCTTCGATGGGTGTGCCATCCCAAAGGTTAATATTGGACAAAGCACTAGGGTAGCATCCCGGCTTGGAGCTGACCATGATCTGCCCACATTGTAACGCAGATAACGATCGAGTTCTTGACTCGCGCGCCTGCGAAGATGGCAAAGCGATTCGACGTCGACGCTTCTGTAGTCAATGCAGAAAACGCTTCACAACCTACGAACGTGTCGGTCACTCGTCTCTTCAAGTAGTCAAAAAAGGGGATGTTCGCGAACCGTTCCAACGTGAAAAAATTGAGCATGGTGTCAAACGCGCTTGCTGGAAACGCCCTGTCAGCAGCGATCGAATCCGCCAACTCGCCATTGATATTGAAACCGAAATCCTGGCTGACTACGACTCGGAAATTCCCACCCGCCTGATCGGCGAAATGGTCATGGAAAGCCTCGGTCAGCTCGATCAAGTCGCCTACGTACGTTTCGCCAGCGTCTATCGCGAATTTACCGACGTCGAAGACTTCGTTGCCGAACTTGCCCCTCTCCGCACACTCCATGCCGCGCCTAAAGCAGATCCAGAATGATCTACGGAGTTTTAGCCGGAGCGTAATGACGCCGCTGGTTTCATAACCACGTTGCACTCAGTTGTTAGACGGACACCCCAGTGGGATCATTGATTATTGCATGGACGATTCGCGTATCCGTTCTTTTCTTTTTCGGCACCCTCATCACCTGGGTTCTGCAAACCAAATCAAGCCGCTGGGAACGCAGTCTCCGCGTCATCTGGACGATCGGCTTCCTGCTCTTTGTTGCCCACGTCGTAGCGGCTTTCCATTTTCATCATCACTGGAGCCATCGAGCAGCCCTAGCTGAAACCGCTCGCCAGACTCGTGACTTGTTAGGCCTGGAGTTCGGCGTCGGACTCTACTTCAATTATTTGTTCTTGTTGGTCTGGGCGCTAGACCTAGTCTGGATCGGGTTCGCCAACGCAGAGTTTGCTCGACGATTCCGTTGGCTACGATTGACTTGGATCGGTTACCTGATCTTCATAGCGTTCAACGGAGTCGCCGTTTTCAAAGATGGCTGGATGCGTGTCGGCGGGATCGCAGCACTGATGTTGATAGTCTTCGGAGCAATTATGCGGCTGAGGTCAAATCAGCCGCCTGCAATCGAATCACCTTAAGCGGGGACTTGTGGGCGATGCTGTGTGTATTTTCGTCAATGAAATTCCACGTTTTCGCGATTACGTTTTAAACGGTCGCATCCGGCAGATGCGACCCACAGCTGCACTATCGCGATTTGCGTGTGGAGCTTGTCTCGGAAGCCGTACGAATTTTTGGTTTTGGTTCCGTCGCAATTTGCACTGGCTGAGCGTCGGTCAATTCCGGCTGCACATAGGCCTCACCACGCTCGTACATTGCCAACCGCTGCTGCACTTCGTCGCGTTCGCCCTCAGCTGCTAACTGAAGCGCACGCTTCTGGTACTTGACTGCATCTGGCATCTTGCCCGTCGCAGCATAAGCCGCGGCAAGCGTATCGAACGCTCGCATGCTGGGCACTTGCTCGAGCTCGATCGCTTTCTTAGCCGACGAAACCGCCAGCTCAGTGTTCCGGAATTTTTTGTCTGGACAGGTCGCCATCATCCAAGCTGCATTTTGATACGCTCGAGCATATTGGCTATTGATGGCAACCGCTTGACGATAAAGCTCCGCCGCTTCTTTCCACTTGCCTGTAAACTGCAATGCATCCGCCAGATCGGTGTGATAGACCGCGCTATCACCGCCCAATTCGACCGCGTGCCGATAGTCCTCAATTGCTTCTTCATAGCTCTCAAGCATAAATCGGCAATGTCCGCGACTGTTATAATATTGCGGATCGTTGTCCGTTAACTCAATTGCCCGACTGTAGTCGCGAATTGCTTGGGGGAATTGCTTCAATTCAAAATTCAACTCACCGCGATTGAAGTACGCATTCGCATAGTCATCCTTGAGATCGATGACAGCGTTCAGCCGATCAATGGCATTTTTGTATTGCCCCTTCATCGCCAGCGAAATTGCCAAATTATGATGCACTCGCCAATTAGAAGGTGCAAACTCGACGGCAGTCTTGTAGTCCTCCAGCGCTTTCGCATCCAGGGCATCCGCATCCTGCAAATTGCCAGCTTCAACCTTTTCCGCCGCTGCCGCGCTTCGCATCTCACCGCGGCGATTCAGTGACCAAGCCAGCAGGCTTGCCGCGTATTCGCGATCCGCTTTGCTTCGTTTTGTATCCGGCACAATCTTCGAACAAACTCGCGCGATCGCTGTAACTTCCGCCTCGGTGCTCACCGACTGCGTTTTGCGGTACGCCTCCAGCAAATCCGTCGAAATTGCTTGCGAAGGCGCGCTCGTCTTAGTTTGTGAAAAAACTAGGCTGCCTAAGGAAATCGTAAACGCAATTGCAATAATGATCGCTTGGAAACGCACGGCGCTGGCCCCATCTTAGATTGCACAGTTATTGAAAACAGTCCCTGCGATCTATACATGTTCGGTGCCCGCGCGCAAAGATCGATTAAGCCGAAAAGCTAGCCTAGCAAGGCTTACTGAACAAATGCCATCATTGGTCAGAACACCGTTTTGCGGCTTCCAGCCTGTAAATCGAATCGGTCACGTCAAACACAGGCTGGAAGTGCTGGATGCCTATGCCAAACCGACGTGACTTAGTCCATCGAGTTCGGTCTGTCTTAGGCAAAACGCAAACAAAGTTCCTCCAGCGCAAACTGCGCTCGCTGCGGTGTCGAATGCGAGCCCTTGATCTTCAAATCCAATTCAAGCAACCACTCCGTAATGCGACTTGCCCTCTTCAATCCAATTCTCCGTAGCCGCTCGTCGGCCAGTTTCGCATCGTTACCCCAAAATCCGCTTTGAGAAATCGCTGTCTGAGCCGGAAGATTCTGCCCGGTCCGTTTAGATTGCAGAATCAAATGGGCTGCATTGCCAAACCGCCGTAGACTCCACGCAATTTGCGGCACTACCGCTGCCGCCGCTTCACCACCCGCAAACACTCGCTCCAACTCGCGCAGCGCATCCGCGATGCGACCATCAGCCACAGCGTCGGCAATCTCCCACATCGTTCGCGTGCGCCAACTGCCAACATGCTGCTTGATGCTATCGCCTGTCAACGATCCCGAATCATCGGCATACAACGCCAGCTTTGCCAGCTCTTGGTGCAAAATGCCACTATCGGTTCCAACTGCCGAGAGGATTTGCAAAGCTTGTGGCCCGGTCAACTTCAAACCATGCCGAGTCTTTCCCCAAGCTTGCACCCACTTCTGCAAATCAGGCATACTCACCGTTTTGCTTCGACCGCCGCCCGTCGGCAACCCACAATCGATCAACCATCCTTTGTCCGCCACGATTTTGAACAGTTTTGTGTTGGCTGGGAATGTCGGCAAATCCATGATTAACATCGATGATTCGGCCGGCGCGTTACACCACTTCTCTAGCTGTGGTCGCGACTTCTTCAGCAACTCGTCCGCGTTGCCCACAATAGCAATCCGCCGCTCCGAAGTCGCGAACAAGGACATCGTGGCTAACTCATCATGCACATCGATCCATTTGCATTCATCGCCATCATAGCGCTTCGGCTCATCTTGCTCGACGGCAGCCAATTGCAGCACCTGATGCACAGACTCTTTGCGCAAAAAGTCATCATCGCCATAGGCCACAATCACTGCTGGCAAACCGCCCTCAGGCAACTTCGTCGACAACAGCAATTCGTAACAATGTATTGCTTTCGACATTCCTTCTACTTCCCATCCGAGATCCGGTAGAGTGCATCGGCTGAACGAATCAGTAAATCGTTGCCTACGATCGCCAGCGAAGCCAAACAGCGCTCGCCCAGCTTGTTCTTCGCCAACTCATGTGGCGACTCGCCCAATTGCAGAATGGTCGTGTCGCCTTCCTCGCTCAGCAGATAAATCCGGTCGCCAACCAGCAGCGGCGAAGCAGAGAAATTCCCACCGATGCGTTCTTTCCAAAGCTCCTTGCCGGTGGCAACATCCACACCGCTGGCAATTCCCTTATCACTGACCATCAAGATTTGACCACTACGCGCAACTAAAGACGGCGTATGCGGAACATTGGCGTCGCACTTCCATCTCAAATGAGTCGCCGTCACATCGCCCGTGCCGGTCGGATCAATCGCCAGCAAACTTGGACGATTGTAACCGGTGCAAATGAACACCAAGCCGTCGCTATAGATTGGTCTGGGAATCACCGAGTAACCATCGTACGTCACTCGCCAAATCTCTTCACCAGTTTCCGGTACAAGGCTTTGCACAACATTCGATCCGGGCAGGATCAGTTGTTTTCGTCCCGCCGCTTCGATTACCAGCGGCGTGCAAAACGAAAATCGCCTATCGGCTTCTACATCCCGCTCACGCTTCCAAACCACTTTGCCGGTCAACTTATCAAGCGCCGTGACTTGACTGATATCCGCACCATCGCGCGAGAAAATCAATAGTTTGCCCACGACAACCGGCGATCCTCCGTTCCCATGAACCGGCGGAAAGCCAAGCTCTTGGTTGCTCCACAACATTTTCCCTTGCAAATCTGTGCAGGCGGTCCCTTGATGCCCAAAATGCAAATACAGCCGCCCTTCTTCGAAGATCGGCGTCGGACTCGCGTGACTATTCTTCGAATGGATCCCCGGCGCTTTAGCCCCCGACTGCGTAAACAACGTCACCGATTTCAGCAGCTTCCCCGACTCAACGTCGATCATCATCAACGTCAAATCCAGATCCTGGTTATCGCCGGCAGGTTTTTTGTTGACAGGCACAGCCGCTGTTAAGTAAATCGTCCCCCCCACCACAATCGGGCTCGACCATCCGTTCCCCGGCAATTCCGTCCGCCACTTCACCCCTTCACTCTTTGACCATTTCAGGGGCAACTCCCTCGCCCCATAAATTCCTTGCCCATTTGGCCCCCGGAACTCAGGCCAATCCTCCGC
>JANLQO010000230.1:0-2204 GCA_031367855.1 Planctomycetia bacterium
CGAATGTCACGGTAGTACGAAGCAAGAGTCGGGGTTTCGAGTGGATCGACGTGAGGCAGCCATGCTTGGTGGCGATTCTGGCCTCGCGATTAAAGTGGGCAACAGCGCGGAGAGCAAGTTGATTCACTATGTGGCGGCGCTCGATCCCGACAAGGTAATGCCCCCGGATGGTCCGCGATTGTCAGAGGAAGCGGTAGGTGTATTGAGAGCTTGGATCGACGCCGGAGCGCATTGGCCCGATTCGCATTCCCGTGAAAAGGCCGCGAGCAGGCATTGGGCCTATCAACCGATTCAGCTTGAACCTCCGCCTCAAGTCACCCGCGCCGATTGGTCGAGGAACCCCATCGACCGCTTTGTATTAGCAAAACTTGAATCGCTGGGAATCTCGCCCTCTGAGCAAGCTGATCGACACACGTTGATTCGCAGGCTGAGTTTAGATTTGATTGGGTTGTTGCCATCGATCGACGAGGTGGACACGTTTGTAACTGACGCGAGCCCTGAAGCGTACGAGGCACTTGTGGACCGCTTGCTCGCTTCGCCGCATTTCGGTGAACGCTGGGGCCGCCATTGGCTCGACATGGCTCGCTATGCGGACTCCGATGGTTACGAAAAGGACAACCCCAGGCCCGATGCCTATCGCTATCGCGACTGGGTCATCGACGCCATCAATAGCGATATGCCGTTCGATCAATTTACCGTGGAACAACTGGCGGGGGACTTGTTGTCGCAAGCGACCGACATGCAACATCTGGCAACTGCATTCCATCGTCAGACATTGACTAATACTGAAGGCGGAACAGATCAAGAACAGTTTCGAGTGGAAGCCTGCTTTGATCGTACTGAAACAACGGGTGCAATTTGGTTAGGGCTGACGGTTGGCTGTGCTCGATGCCACACACACAAATATGACGCAATCTCACAGCGTGAGTATTACCAATTATTTGCGTTCTTCAATAACGGAGACGAACAAACACATGTCGTACCCAAATCCCGTGACGAAGTGATAGCCTATCAAGCCGCGAAAGCCAGGCACGACGCAGAACTTTTTGAGGCCCACACACAATTGGCGAAGCGTCAATCGCAATTGGGTCCCGCCCTAACCGAATGGGAATCCGAGGCGAGCCATATACTGGCCAAAGCCGAATCCCATCCGTTAATACATGAACCATTGACGGATGCATGCGTAACCAGCAACGGCCACGTTGAATTTAAAACACTCGGCGACAAGTCGTTTCTCGCGCTTGCGGAAAATCCTGAATCAGTTGATTACGTGGTGAGCGGAAAAATCTCAGGAACAACGATGGGTGTACTACGACTGGATGTTCTGCCGGACGCCTCGCTCCCTGCCAAGGGCCCAGGGCGCGTCAAGCACGGGAATTTTGTGTTATCAGAGATCGCCTGCGAAGTATCTGAATCGGCTGACTTTTCAGCCTCTCGAAATTTGGAGTTTATCGACGCAAAAGCAGATTTCGAGCAGGTAGATAAACCGTGGTTGGCCAAAAATGCAATCGATGGAAACGATGACACGGGCTGGGCGATAGGTCCTCTTTATGGCAAGGAACACTGGGCTGAATTTCAATTCAAGCCATCCGGGGATATAGGCAAACCGCTTTTCATCCGAATTACCCTGCGGCAACGCTATGGCAAACAGCATACGATCGGTCGGTTCAAGCTTGGGCTGCAATCTCACTTCACACCGGCAGTGAACTTGCCAGAAAACGTTGCTAAGGCACTGGCCACGCCGCGAGATCAGCGTAGTGAGAACCAGCGCCATGCATTACTGGAACATTTCAGCAGGCTCGACCCAGCCGCGAAGGCGCACATAGACAACATCGAAAAAGTAAAAAAGAATGCGCCCCCAAAACCAGAACTTGCTGTTCGTGTATTGGCACAGCGAACACAGCAACCGAGGCCAACCTATGTACTTCGCCGTGGCGAGTTTTTAGAACCCCTGGTCGATTCGGCAGTCGCGCCATCGGGACTGTCAATACTCGCACGCCTTCAATCTCGCGTCGCCAACCAGCCCGCTGATCGGTTGGATCTGGCTTACTGGTTGGTTTCAAAAGAGAACGTACTTGCTCCACGGGTAACGGTGAATCACGTTTGGCGAATCCTGTTTGGCAACGGTATTGTTAAAACGTCGAACGATTTCGGCGTGCGCGGTGACCTGCCGACGCACCCGGAATTGCTCGACTGGTTGGCAG
>JANLQO010000287.1:0-1941 GCA_031367855.1 Planctomycetia bacterium
GGAATCGCAGCCAAGATGCAAAGGAATTGGTCAGACGACTCAAAGTTCCCGCGCTCCCACTTGACCTCAGGGCCTTTGCATCTAGGCTGCAATTCCCAGATTGTGGGTTCGCTGGTATTTTTTTATTGTCCGTTTGCCTAACGAACAGAAACTTGCGTTACAATTTGTCGTGCGAATTAGCTCAGTTAGATTTACTTCTGCGATGATGAATCGAATTCTTGCCCGGCCTATGAACAATGAACTTGAAAACCTTGGTTACTTACCGCGTTTAATGTTGCGGCTGACGATTGGAGCATCGCAGTTGCCGGAGGACATTCAAGCGAGGCATGCGGATTATGTTCTTCGCAAACAACAAGCGGATGGCGGTTGGACGGGTCGCGAAGGGGATAGCGATGTGTATTACACGAGTTTTGCACTTCGCTCGTTGGCGATTCTGGGTCTTCTCGAAGGTCGCGTGGCAGAACGTGCTGCCGAATTCCTTAAGAGTCGTCTGACGACGCATGAAACGATTGTCGATCTCCTGTCGTTGGTCTACTCGGTCAAGCTCATCGAAGCGGCGTGTGGTTTGGACACGCTGGCGGCCAGCCGTGAGGGTTGGTCTACACGGCTAGCTGAGTTGCTGCATACACTCCGTCGACCCGACGGAGGTTTTAGCAAAAGTCTCGAAGGGCAAGCGGGAAGCACCTATCAAACCTTTCTCGTGCTGCTCTGTTTAGAACTTATTGAGCAGCCGTGCCCTGATGCGCAAGCGGCAGCGGCATTCTTAATGAAGCAACGACAAGGTGACGGCGGTTTCCTAGAAATCCGCGTTGCCAAACGATCTGGAACAAATCCAACCGCCGCTGCGATCGGTGCCTTGCAAGTCCTGAAGCAACTCAGCGACGATATCGGGACTTCTGCAGCGGGATTTCTAGCTGATCTACAAACCGATGAAGGCGGTTTTCAAGCCAACACCCGCATTCCGCTTCCCGATCTGCTGAGCTCCTTCACGGCTTGTGTAACGCTAGCCGATCTAGATCACCTGGATTCGATCGACACCCAACGTGTTCGCAGTTACGCGGAGAGCATGCAACAACCTACCGGTGGATTTCGCGGATTTGAATTCGACCCCGCCGACGACATCGAATATTGCTTCTATGGCCTCGGTCTGCTGGCGCTGCTTGCTGAAGCGACTTCGTAGGGAGCTTCCATCCAGGAGTGGCTGCGATTAAACGTGTTCGAGTCGCTCCGCGACTCGGCTGCGCCGGCTAGTGCGTCATGGCATAGGTAACGATATTGATGCCGAAGGGATAGGAAACTCTCGTAGAATACTTTTGAAAATACTCAATGTCTTCCCCTTCCCGTTCCCAGCCGTCAGCGACGTCGTTGTTATGACAGAACAGTGCCATCAAGCGTTGATCGTCATCAAAGTAGCCCCAGAAATGCGGCGAAGTATCTCCACCAGCGAACGCCCCATGCCAGTCTTCATAGTCCATTCCTCGCTCCCAAGCGCGGATGCTCGGAACTTGCGGCAGTTCCTTTAAATCGTAAACGATATGAAAAATCTCGTGATCCAATGTCAGCTCCCGCGGCTCGCGCTCGGGGAAGACCTGCTTCATCGTTCGACGAATGTGTTGCCATTCCGCAGCTGCCCAGAAATCGTCTGCCATCAAAAATCCACCCTGCAGAAGATATTTCCGCAGTGCCTTGCGTTCCTGATCGTCCAGTGAGACGTCCCCCATGTTGGTCATGAAGGCGAATGGAAAATCGAATAATTGCGGATCGCTCAATCGAAGTGTTTTGGCATTGGGATCGACACGAAAAGAAGTCAACTGCTGGAGTCGAAATGAGAAATTCCAGTCGCAATCCGGATAGTCATTTCTCCAGCCCCCGAACGCGTTGCCACGACCTCCGGAGGAATCGTATTGGATCCGCACAAAGGTAAATTCGTCATGATCGAAG
>JANLQO010000292.1:0-6451 GCA_031367855.1 Planctomycetia bacterium
TAACCACACTGACCTCGACGCCGAAAGCCTGACGAATGAGCTCGCTTGTCAACACATTTTCCGCTTCACCAACCGCAATCAACTTGCCATCGTGCAACATCGCGACGCGGTCAGCAAACATTGCCGCCATGTTCAAGTCGTGTAGCGTAACAATGGAGACCAACTGATTTTGCTTGGTCAAATAGCGCACTTTATCGAGAACTTCGTATTGATATTTTAGATCCAAACCCGCAATCGGCTCGTCCAAAATCAACACCACCGCATCCTGCGCGATCGCTCGGGCCAAAATCATACGTCGCCATTCTCCACCCGATAATGCCATAATCGAGCGCTCGCGCAGTGCCTCAAGCCCTGTGGCTGTAATCGCATCCTCGACTCGACTTGCGTCTTGCTTTGAGAGCGGTGCCCACCAACCGCAATATGGCATTCGACCAAGCGATACTACATCTAAAACCGTAAGCATCGAACTGCGATTCTCATGCTGCGGCATCAGCGCGATTTGCTGAGCCAGTTGCCGACGCGAGAGGTTGGAAACATCGCACTCGTCCAATGACACGGATCCCGATTCGAGTTTGATTTGCCGCGATATCAACCGCAGCAGTGTAGTCTTACCAGCGCCGTTCGCGCCTAACAGAACTAGCACTTCACCAGAACGCAACTCAAGCGAAACACCATCGATGATCAAGCGCTCGGTGTAGCGGAACTTCAGTTTATCGGCAACCAAATGGGTCATGCAGCGTCTCCAAGGAGCGTGCTAGTGTGCGACCGGAAGAGTAGCAACCCCAGAAAAAATGGGCATCCCAGCAAGGCCGTAATACTGCCCACCGGCAATTCGGTGGGCGCCACAATCGTTCGCGCAATTGCGTCTGCGGCGATCAAAATCATGGCACCGTAACAAGCACTCATGGGCGTCAGCCAAACGTGCTTCGGTCCTACTGTCCAACGAGCCATGTGCGGGGCAATCAATCCTACGAAGCCAATGATGCCCGCTGACGAAACAGCCGCTCCCGTTGCAATACTTGCTCCGGCGACTAACAACACTCGGAAACAGATTAGATTGAGTCCCAAGGACTGCGACGCGACATCTCCGAGTAAATAAGCATCCAGCGGTCGAGACAGACTCCACAACACAATCAAGCCGACCAAGGCTATGAAAGAAGTCGAGGTGATCGATTGCCAGTCGTTGCTAGCCAGCGAACCCATGAGCCACGCGAAAATAACAATGACCTTGTCTTCATTCCAAAACATTAAAAGCGATACTACGGAATTGATCATGCTGCTGAGTGCGACGCCCGCCAGCAGCAACGAGAGCGAACCGGAGCGCCTGCTGATTGAACCGATGGCAAGCACAACCGCGACAAGTGTTAATGATCCGAGCAGCGCTGCAATGGCCGACGTTCGTAAGCCGAACCAAGCGGCCTGCCAACCGAGCACAATGGCTACAGTAACGCCAAGTGCCGCACCGCTCGACGCACCGATAATATACGGATCAGCAAGTGGATTGCGAAATAAAGCTTGAAAACCAACTCCGGCAATCCCTAGTGAACCGCCGACGAGAATCGCCGTAATCATGCGTGGCAAACGCAACTCCCACAGGATGGTTCGTTCCGTACTCGTCAGCCCGGATGGATTTCCGAATAACAGGTCCACCGCCTCCCAGGGTGAAATCGAAATCGCACCCACAAACAGGCTTACTAACGAAGCCGTGGCCAGAATAACCCAGGCGATAACAACCAAATGCAGCGGCTTTCTCAAGGTTGATTCAATTCCTTGATTTTTGCTTCGGGATAAACTGCGTCGATCATCTGTTCCAATGCATTTAACAGTCGCGGACCACAACGAGATACTTCATCGCCGTTGATGATAAAAACTTGCTTATTCGTGATCGCTTTAATATTGGCCCAGCCTGGACGTGCAGCCAACCGTGCGAATTCCACTTGTTTCATGTGATTGGTCGGAGCAAGAATGACATCGGGGTTGCGGTCCACTACGACTTCGGAACTGATGCGAGGATATCGCACGTCCGTGTCGTCGAAGATGTTCTTCATTCGCCCTACCTTCAAGATCTCGCCAATGAAAGACTTGGGACCCGCAGTCATTAAGGGATCGTCCCAAACTTCATAGAACACGGTACGCAGCTGGTTGGGTGCTAGTGCGGCGACTCTTTCACTCAGTCGCTGGCGACGCTCGGTCATTTGCTGTACAAGCGTTTCCGCTGCTTGATCGCGTCCCGTTACGCGACCTAATAAGTTTGCTTCGCCGAAAAGCTCTTCCAGCGTTTCGGGTCCAAGATTGATAACTTGAATTCCGACTCGATCGAACAACTCCATCAGTGGTTCGTGAGTGTCCCACTTGCACAGAACAAGGTCAGGTTTGAGTGCCAGAATTGCTTCGCGGCTGATGCCTTCCATTGTTCCGCTACCGACGCGGGGAATCTCCAGCGCCTCGGCGGGATAGTTACAGTGCTTGGTTGCGCCAACGATCGAAGACCCTGCACCCAGCGCAAACATCAACTCAGTCGTAGACGGAGACAGCGAAACAATGCGCTCAGGAACGCGTTCGAAAGTCACGGAACGTCCCACGCGATCTACTACCGTAACCGAATATTTGCGGGTGGCTTCTGAATCGCTGGAAACGTCCTTGTCGATCAACTGCTGTGCTTCTTTCTCACTCGCTCCATGCTTGTTTGACCAACAGCCTGAAAAAGCTAGACTAAGAACTAACACGGCAAGCATCAGCTGCCCATACTTGAAACTGTACTGACTCATGGCTCAAGTCCTTGGGATTGAAGGGCAGCCAATTTTGCGGCGGCTGTATCGATCGAAGAATGCAGTTGGGTTGCGTCGATAGGCAGGCCCGCCACCATCCAGTACGTCGTTGTGGCACACTTGGCGACGCGCTGATTCGCCCACCCCAACAAATCTCGGAAGGTTCTGCCCAGCGCATGCTCCGGCACGACCCCCAAGCCGACCTCGCCAGACACGATGATCAGATGCACGTGCCGCTCGGACGCAACTGCGATCAACGCATCCACTTCTGACTCCACTGATTTTAGCTGGTCAGGGAGGGCCTTCGAATGCGAGGCTTCCGCACACAGAACATTGCTGACCAGCAACGTTAAACAGTCAACCAATACGACGCGCGGTAGTACCTGCTGGTCCGTAATCGCCATCCCCGTTCCCAGCGGTCGTTCGAGAGTTTCCCAGGACTCCGGTCGTGATTGTCGATGATGCTCGACACGTTCAATCATCTCGTCATCGCGAGTCTCTGCAGTGGCCACAAAAAGCACTTGGTCACCGCCTACTCTCGCAGCCAAGTCCTGCGCGAAGCGACTCTTGCCACTGCGCACCCCGCCCAGCACGAGCGTGATCGTACCCTGTTGTAAAATCGAATCGCTGCGCATCAGAATTCGACTCCGCGTTGCGGCTGGATGCCATGAGCATAAGGGTGCTTGATGACTTTCATTTCGGAAACAAGGTCAGCGATCTCGATCACATCGGGACTTGCATTTCGACCCGTCAGCACCACATGCAACATCGGCCGCTTGTTCAGCAACTCTGCTACCACGACTGACGCCTGGATATATTCATACTTCGTAGCGATGTTCAATTCATCCAACACCACCAAGTCAATCGTCGGGTCACGCATCAACTCAACCGCTTTTTCCCAGCCTCGTTGGGCTGTAGCGATATCTCGCTCTCGATCTTGGGTCTTCCAGGTAAAACCTTCGCCCAGGGTATGCATTTCGATTTTCATACCTGCCGCAGCTATCTGTTGGATGAAAGCGCCTTCGCCCGTAGGGATCGCACCTTTGATGAACTGTACAATGCCGACCTTCATCCCTTGCCCCAACGCGCGTATAGCCATTCCAAACGCTGCCGTTGACTTACCTTTTCCTGCACCGGTATGCACAATGATCAAGCCCTTTTCCTTGTCCGCGCTGGCGAGCTGACGGTCCTTGATTTCGTTGAGCCGAATCATCTTCTGACGATGTTGTTCGTTGATATCATCCGGCATGCTGACTGTCCTGAGTAAGTGTGGATTCGAAAACGATTTCCATCAATCGATGGAAATCTATGTGAGCTTCGAACGCATCGGCCAACTTGTCGAGCGAACGCTGCAGTTGATCTTGCGAAGATGAGGCCGTGAATTTGATGGCTCGACCACTGAGCTTGTTCAACCAGGCAGTGCGAAACAGATCGTTGTGGAAGAGTCCATGTAAGTAACATCCCCAGATTCGACCATCTTTGGAATAGGCGCCATCCAGCGTGGATGCTCCGATGAGCCAAGAGCTGGATGAATCAGTTTGGCCGTTGTGTATTTCGTAACCCGAAACCCACTCGCCGGTCATGCCTGGTGCGATCACATCGTTCGAGATTTGCAGCTTCACCTGGCAAGTTTGTTTCACTTCTTCAAAAGTCGTTGACACCCGCAAAAGGCCAAGACCCATTGCGCGCTTGATTCCCGATTCCAGGCGGTGTGGATTTTCGATGAACTGGCCGAGCATTTGGTATCCGCCACAAATACCTACGATAGCCGTGTTGGATGCAGCCAGTTGTTCTAGCCGATCGGCTAAGCCAGACTCGCGCAGCCACTGGAGATCGCCGATCGTGTTCTTCGTTCCAGGCAGAATCACCGCGTGCGGTTGGCCAAGTTGATCGCAGGATTGCACGTAGCGAAGACTCACCCCTGGTTCCATAGCCAGCGGATCGAAGTCATCGAAGTTGGCGATATGAGGCAAATGAATCACTGCAATGTCAACCTTGGAGTCGCTCTTCGAATCTTCGATTGATGGCTCGCAGTGTAGGGTCTGTTCGCTGAGCGCTACTGCATCTTCCTCTGGCAATTGCAACCCTTCGATCCAAGGCAGCACTCCTAAAACGTCCACACCGCCACGTGCTTTCAGAATCTCAATGCCCGAATCAAATAGTGACAAATCCCCCCGGAATTTATTTACAAGCAGGGCTTTGATAAGCTTGCGGTCCTCGGGTTCGAGCAGCCAGAGAGTTCCAAGCAACTGCGCAAAGACACCGCCGCGTTCTATGTCGCCCACTAACAACACAGGCGATTGGCAGTAGCGAGCCACGGACAAATTCACCATCTCAACGTTCGCCAAATTCAGTTCAGCTGGACTGCCTGCACCTTCGATGACGACTACATCGTATTGATCGCGCAAACGATCAAGGGCGGCGGTTACCTGTGGCCAAAGCTGCTGCCGGCGTTGGAAGTAATCTACAGCCTCAAGTGTCTTAAATGGCCGTCCATTCACAATGACTTGAGATCGGGTGTGGCCTTCTGGCTTGAGCAGAATTGGGTTCATGTCAGAATGCGGCACTGCGCCCGCCGCGATGGCTTGCAAGGCCTGTGATCGACCGATCTCAGTTCCGTCACTGCAAACCGCGGCATTGTTCGACATGTTTTGAGCTTTGAACGGAGCAACCCGAAAGCCCCGTCTTGCGAGACAACGACACAGCGCCGTCGTCAGCAGGCTCTTGCCAGCTGACGAACTCGTTCCCATCACCATAATGGTTCTTGCCGCCATTGTTCATTCCAGTTAACCACCTCAGCATCCATGCTATGGATCGGTCGAAATAACCTCTGACCCATTGCGACTAGCCAAAGCGACTAACTGCTCTATGGGCAGTGATGCGCTAATGAACCGTACCGAGCCATCAGCCATCAATGCTTCCGCACCGCCTGTGTGGAATGCATAGACTTCATTGTCGTTACTGCAGTTGATGGAACAGTTTCCCGGTCGGATGGCCGTATTACCATCCGCCTGCGCGCCATCGATAAGAAATCCTTTGTTATGACTCGCCCAGACACCGCCGGTTGGAAATGGCCGCGTGACACTTGAGGATCCACTCCAGGTCTTGGGGGTAGCTCCATCGGGAATCCAGCGACCGTTTTGGTATAGCCTTGGTCGCCCAGCGCACTCGATTAGGAGTAGAGTATTCGACAACCCGTCAGTCACTTCAGCCAGTTTCACCGAAGTCGTTTTCAAAATCCCGCAAGTCAGCGGATCGCTCAATTGTGAAGCTATAGGCAAAGCGCTATTGAGTTGCGTACCTACGCCGCCCACATTGGCATAGTCGGTAATTGCACCGTTGAAAACTACCAGCAATTCGACGAGGGTGAAGCCTCGGCGCGATGAGTACGCTGATTTGGGAGTTAGAGACATGTTTGTCTTTCGCTCGAATTCCGTAATGATCTCGCAGTACTTTTCTTCGGTGATGACCCAAAACGATCGCCGCCGGTTTTTCAGTCTGGTGATTAGAGTCGGATATCGCGATTAGCAGAGATACAGAAAACAGTTTCCGGCTACAGCTTCGACAGTTGCGTTCGAAGAATCTGCATCCGCAATGACCGCCTCAACCCAGGAAGGCACTTATCATCCAATTGGTGGTAGGTCTTCTGACTCACTGCTTCTTCTAACGCTTTCAGCCTTCTC
>JANLQO010000348.1:0-4871 GCA_031367855.1 Planctomycetia bacterium
CTCGGACTGTTTTCGCTCTTCCCATGCCTTTGTTTACTGCTTGCAATCCCAGCCTTCATCCTTGGAATCATGGGGCTGAAAAGAGTCAAAGCCAAACCAGCAATTCGTGGCACCGTGCATGCTTGGATCGGGGTCGTCATGGGCGGTTTGATGACGGTTGTTTGGTCCGCAGCCATCGTGATCGCCTTGCTAGCAGCAGCCTTTTCACAATAAACCGCGTAGTCTACGGATGCCAGAGGCGAGAAAAGCGGACGAAGTCACGAGGCAGCAAAGCCAGGCGAATGGATAGCCTACTTGTTGAACTAGTCCTTTTCGTCCGTCAGCTCGAGGTTCGGCTAGAATCGCTGCTTTAGCCAGGCGTTGACTAACCTGCAACAAGCGACCGCTACCATCGATTTCGGCACTCAGGCCAGTGTTGGCAGCGACAAGCAGCGGCCTGCGGTTTTCGACGGCACAGAAAATCGAACATGCGAGATGATGATCAAGGATGGACGAACCCCAAAACCAGCTATCGTTGGTAACGTTGATCAGCACATCGGGAGCCCGGTTTTCGGCGGCAAGTTTGCGAACTTGCCATGAAATCAATTCAGGCAGCATGCTTTCGAAACAGATGTTCGGTGCAAGCTTGGTACCTTCCACGTCAAAGCATTTCACCTCTTTGCCGGGCTCGATCGAGCCAACTTGAAATGCGTCGGCAAGAAATTGAAGCAAGGGACCGAGAGGTATGTATTCGCCGAACATAACGCGATGCATTTTGTCGTAGCGATCTTGATACGCGCCGGCTGGATCGAAGAAGATAGCAGAGTTGAATCGCTGCGTGCGCTCGCTATCAATAAGCGAAGCGTCGCAGCCCAGCAGCAAAAAGGGGCGATCTCGAATCGGCGTGGGCAGCGGTTGCATAACACTTTCATTGCGTGCGGCAGCCAACACGCGTTTGATTCTTAGGCTGAATTCCTCTGCGGCTTTTTGTTTGTAGAAGGCCATATACTCTTCCGTTAGGCTGCTATCCTGTTTCCGCAGATCGCTCGGAAGTCCATGGGTGATGTTAATTTCATTCCAAGGAAGCAGATTGGTGAAGGTGGATTCCGGCCAGACGACCAGGTCAGCTACGCCATGTTTGTGAGCAGCTTCGCGTGTCAGGTCGAGGTACCGGGCCCAGGCAACTGCAATTCGTTCGGTGTTGGAATCGAAAACCGTGGGCGTGTTCTCTTGCAACAAAGCCACTCTTAGCAAGGGTTTCGCTGTAGCGACCATGGCGTCAGCCTGCTGCAATCGCCACCATCCATAACCGATCGTACAAACCAACAACATGGTCGCAAAGGCGGTTGGAACAATCGAATCGCGCAGCGCACCCCGGCGATAGCCAGTCCCAAGATGCCACACCGCGACACTGACGGACACGATTAGAAAGCCGACTCCATAGCCGCCCAGTTGATCGGCTATTTGGATCATGATCGGCAGGTAAGTCTGTGTGTGTCCGAGTTGACTTGCAGCATAGCCAGTAATGATAAAACTCCGCGCGACTTCTAACCCAGTCCAGACCACGGGCGCGGCGAGGAATAGCGGCCAGCGCCAGGCAATACGCAGCGTGCGCGTGATGCCGACGAACAACGGAATGTAAATCGCCAAGTAAAGCGATAGTGCAATCCAGCCAAAGATGAGTGCCCAAAATGCGAGCCGAATGCCTTGCAAATTGAGCATCCAGAAGAGGACTCCAGCAAGGTAAAGCAAAAAGTAACCGCGTTTACCAGGCGATGACTCGCGTTCAATGACTACTAACCAGCCGACAGGAGCGACCCACGCCAGAAAACACGCCCCAAGTGGGGCAAAACTGGCCCACAGAGCAATTGCGCTCAGAAATGCTGGCAAAGCAATAGGCTGAAGCTGGTCTGTTCGCGATTCGCTTTTCGATTTTGTTCCGTCGCCGGGTGAGCCTTTCGACTTCCGTGTCCGTTTCATGGTTAATTCCGTTAAGTCTCGCTGCCGCTCCGCTCGAATGAACTTAACAGCCGATTTCCGTGTCGAGCGGACAGAATCGTAGCCACCTCAACTTCCTATGTACAGCGGACTTCTGCCAGTCAGCGGCGGCGGCCAAAGCCAGCGCCGAGTATCATACCTTTTTTGATTTGGCCCCTGCGACTAGTATGGGATTCTCCCAAGCTATCAATTGAGCGAGCGACGCGGACTTTATTTTACAGAGTAAGCAAGGAACGACTGCTTCATGTTATGTGTGACGATTGGCCGGACCCGACATAAATACATGGTTGCCGAATATCAGCACCTGTCAGAAATCGGGGCTGACTTGGTTGAAATGAGAATGGATTACCTTGGGCGCGCTATTGATTTGCGACGCCTGCTGGCTAATCGTCGTGCGCCGCTTTTAGTGACCTGCCGTCGTCGTGAAGATGGTGGTCGATGGGATAAAACCGAGCACGAGCGGCTGATGATTTTGCGAAGTGCGATCGCTTCGGGCGTCGACTACGTGGACCTCGAAGAGGATATCGCGGCGAGCATTCCACGCTATGGCAAGACCAAGCGAATCGTTAGCTTGCATAATTTTGAAGAAACGCCGGATAACCTCGAGGAAATACATGCGCGGCTGGCTGCGCTCGATGCTGACATCGTCAAGATTGCGACTATGGCGAATAGTTTCGCAGACAGCATTCGCATGTTGCGGTTACTTAAGAAAGTGAAAGTACCCACGATCGCGCTCTGCATGGGTGAACTTGGGACAGTGACACGCATTTTGGGGCTGTCGTATGGTTCGCCATTTACCTACACGGCAATGTCGAATGACCGTAAGATTGCACCCGGTCAGATCACGTTCGACATGATGAAGCGAGTCTACCGCGCTAACGACATCGATGTGGAAACGAAGATCTTTGGAGTAGTGGCCGACCCAGTGGCGCATTCGCTCAGTCCGCTAATTCACAACGCATCTTTTGCGCATGATAAATTGAATTGCCGTTACTTGCCGTTTCGCATTCCGGTGGACGAACTGAAACTGTTCGTGAGATGGTGTCAGGAAGTCGGCATAGGCGGCTTAAGCGTCACCATACCACACAAGGAGGCGATGCTGGAACTGCTGGACGAAGCCGAGTCTGCTGCGACAGGCATCAAAGCCGTCAATACAGCGATTTTCAATGGCGAAATGATCTCGGGCTACAACACTGATTATCGGGCCGCGATGGACTGCATTAACGCGGCGCTCGACAATCAAAACGCCATTGGCGATGATCGCTTGCGTGGTCGCGGTGTCTTGGTGCTCGGAGCAGGCGGCGTGTCGCGAGCGATCGCATACGGCTTGCGGCAACGCGGTGCGCTGGTAGCCATCAGTAGCCGATCCCTGGAGCGATCCGAGATCCTGGCCCGCGAACTTAATTGTCGCGCATTACCGTGGGAAGCGCGTTTTGACATCAAGCCTGGAATCATTGTCAATGGTACGCCGGTCGGCATGCACCCCAATGTTGATGAAACCCCGTACGCCAAGAACCAGTTGGCTTTGTTGATGAAGACCAGCGACAGCATGATCGTTTTCGATACCGTATACAATCCCGAGCAAACGCTGCTTGTCAAAGATGCCACCAGCCTTGGTTGCATGGTGGTGAGCGGTGTTGATATGTTCGTACGACAAGCCGCCTATCAATACAAATTGTTCACCGGACTCACCCCACCTATCGACGTGATGCGCAAGACGTTGAGAGTCGCTACGTCGCCGATTAAGTATCGCGACGAGGAAGAAGCTGCGAATAAAACGGCCGGTGCCGAGGATTAAGTACGCCACGACGCCCCGCCGGCGTGTTCTTCGTACGCCACGACGCTTCGCCGGAGTGCTAGGCTTTGTCTCAAAAGTGGTCTCACCCTCTCCGGGCATGTTCTTTTGTCAAGGATTTTGCATGCCCTCCAAAGGGTCAGACCCCTTTTGAGACAAAGCCTAATATTGATGATCGGCAGCATGAGCGCTGCGCACACTCAATGATAAAAACGATCGCGGGCCGTTACGGGCCAACTCCCGATCACTTCTCCGCCCGCAATAACTTGGAGATGGCTGTGCAAGGCCACTGTGGGACAGACGTGAGCTGGTAAAGCGTAAATGACATCCCCAGGCTCAAATTCTGGCGCATGAATCGTTTCAATTACCAAATGCTCTTCGCTGTGCCCAACTTCTTTGGCGTCAGGGATATTCAGCACATGACATCGGCGCCCGGCGGGCTGGTCACCGGAAACCGCTTTGTAACCCAGGTCAAGCGTCAATCGATTTGTCCCGCATCTACTGATCACGCGAGCCATCAATACAGCCGCTGGATGAATGCATGCCATATCGGTATAGTTCCGGCCGTAATTATAATCCGACAGCGTGCAGGTCCCGGGGGAACACTCGATACCGGCATCTTCGAGGGCCGCGTACATGGGAAAAGTAGGCGTGCCACCACATACCAATCGCGGTACATCCAAGCCACTTTGGCGCAGCTTGTTAACCATTTCGCGAATGGGAGTCATCAGCGCATCCACAGCCGCGTGTCGCTCAAGCTCACTGGGCTGATGATTTTGTCCATCGTAAATATGCAATCCACCAGCGGTCACATTCGGTCTGTCTGCGATTTGAGCGAAAAGTGCGATCGCAGCTTCACCTGCTGGAATGCCCGTGCGGTGCATGCCACTGTCGATATCGACCAGTACATCGATCGAACGCTGGCAACTCTCCACTGCGGCCGATAAACGGTTAAGTGCAACGGGGTTGTCGACAGTACAACGAAACTGGGTACTGGGAAACTGAGCTATCAAGTGCACTATTTTTTCGATCGCTGGCCCAACCACCGGGTAGGCGATTAAGACGTCTGGCACACCGCACTCTGCCAGCATAGCGGCTT
>JANLQO010000375.1:0-4701 GCA_031367855.1 Planctomycetia bacterium
TTTGAACTGTTCGTGACAAGAAGAACGGACGACTAGGAGCATGGACCTTCATATTTGTCTCGTAATTGTAACGTATTCGAATTTTCGAGCATCCGCGTTGCCCCCATCAACAAAACTGTGACTACCACAACTTCGAGACTCGTGACTAACGCCCAAGGGCACTCACTTTCGTTCCTTAGCCAACACACGCTAGCGTCGGTTTCTTCAGATTCCCTGGGAAACCGGTGCTAGCGCACGGCGGCTAATAGGCGTTTAGTCCTGATCCGTGACAAAGTGAGTGCCATTTGGCTAACGCCAGCGGCTCACAAAGCCCCAGTACCAAAAAGCAAAAACTACTCCGCCAAGCAAACCGGATGATTCGGTCTTGCGCTATCGCATTGAACCACTTGCTCGGGGTCCATGATGCCCGAATTCGGCCGTTCACTAGTCCATGACGAATCGGTAGCATTGATTCGTGAGTGGATTGCAGCGATGGACACAAAGTAGCCGAGTCACACATCCTGTCTTTCAACGACTAAATCCTTGTAAGCCTTTCCCGAGCAAGACGATCTCCAGGACGCAAGTCTATTTTTTGAGAGGCTTTAATATGTCTGCAAGCAAATCTGGCGATTCGGCTTGGCGGACAAGATTGAGCCAACGCGGTCCGTCATAGTAATGGATATGCAGTGACTTGACTTCGTCCCCATCTACGAACTTGAGTTCGATGGGCGAGCCACTCTTGGCTTCTTCGATCGCCTGAGACAGTCGCGACGGGCTCCATACATGATTCCCAATTCCAATAATCTTCATGTCGGACATCAATCGTGCCTGATCCGCAGGACTTCCAAGCAGAAGATTGCGAACTTTGCCGTCGTTGGAAAATGTGGCTCCGACTGAATCATAGGCATCGATCCCGCCAGCGAATCGAAAGGTATCTGAGGGGACTGAGGAAGCTTCGGACTGTAATTCAAATCGATAGCCGAGTAGACCGGCAACCGACGGATCGAAAACGCTTTGAAAAGACTCGACGCGGCGGCGAATCAGTCCATCCCAGTCGAAAGCGGCAAGGGAATTCAGAATGCGGACTAAATCATCGCGAGTGTAGGGATTGGGGCGAGGTGAATCAGTCGTTGACCGAAAAAACTCGCGACAAAAATCGTCGAGTGATTTGGTCCCGCCTGACTGCCTTCTTAAGATGGCATCCGCTTCTAACCAAAAGAGCATACCCTCCATATAAAAATCCTGGCTCCGGCGGAGTGACGGCCACGAATCACTTCCATCTCGCAAAATGTGGGCTGCAGCCCCGGTGTCCGCTAGAGTACGCCACTCTCTCCCTTGCTGATGCGTCGCATTGCGCAGTTCAACCAATAGCCGATGAGTAAATTGCTCCTTGGTCATCAAGCCACAACGTGCCTCGACCAGTTCACCCAGATATTGCGTCAATCCTTCATAGACCCACAAGAGTTCGGTATTCTCTGGAGTGTGAAAAGCACTGGAGACCATACCGGCTGGTCGCCGGTACTTGCCACACCAAGCGTGCATGTATTCATGGGGAATCAACAACCTGTTCCAACCTCGCAATTGATTCGCGGATGTCAACGCTGAGGGGGGCAATACGTTGAACGTCGATCGCGCATGCTCGAGCCCGTTGGCAGGCAACTGATTGGTAACGCCGAGCAGGATGTCAAATTGATCGAATGGATGCGATCCTGTCAGCCATGCGGCTTGCGTCACCATCGACCGAAATTTTTCTACGATCTCGGCATTCAACTCGCATTGACTCGCTTCATCGCCAAAGACGTGTAAGCGATGCGCAGGAATGTTCGACGCTCGATCAGGTTCGACTAAGTCGAAGGTTAGATGATGTGCACCACACATGATTGGACTGTCGACAAAGCGACTCAACGACACAGGTTTGAAACGCGTGCCGGCAACTCCCTGGGCTGGTTCATCGAGCGGCAATGCCGTCGCAGCTTTCCATTGACTGGGGAGGATGACGGTTGTTGCCACTTGCAACAGATGGATATCAACGGTTTCTGGATAGAGCAGGATCGTGTTGGGGCTAATCACTCCCAGTTTAGAACTGCCCCAAGAATCGTGCCCCATCGATCCTGTCGAAGGTTGGTTGGTGATATAGCGGATCCAAACTCGGAGGCGATTTGTCTGGGCAGGGACGGCAACTTCCAATCGGAAAACTTCACCGGCTGTTCTTTGCCAAGGCAGCGTTTTGCCGATTTGGTCTTCAATGCGAAGTCCTGCGACATTGGCCACGGGGCCACCCGGTCCATGCGAGCCCGGGACCCACTTGGGATACCACAGGGCAACTTTTTGCTCCGTAGGAGAAGGCGCTAGTGGGATATCTAGCCTTGCACACAGCAACTTGCGCGGCAAGTCGCGCGCATCGATCTCAACCTGCATGGCGTCTTGATAAGTTGCCGATTGAGAGTTACTTCCGATGCAGACTGCAATCAACCCTAAAACAATATTGACAAATCGCATGGAGCAGCCCGTGTGTTGAATCTCGGATAGGTAACCTCAGACCGGTGTAGTAAATCTTAGTTGGCGCTTCTTTACACGTCCATCGAACGAAAGTCTGACAAATTACGTGATCAGTCAGAATAATCTAGTCGAACAATTTGGTGCTAAAGTAACGTTCAAGGGACCTTGGATCCAAAATTGCATTTAAGTCATGAGACCGACGCTTGCTTTAGTGAATCCAGTATGCGAGTATGTAACTAACCTCTTTTGATTGATCCCGAAAGACACGTACGTCGACCTGTGCCGATGGCTCTAGAAACTCACGTAATTTAGAGTCCCAATGTTAGGCTATTCGCAGTTGCAAACCACTTCGGCGCCAAATTCTTTGCGATTCCCGCTTCCGGGGGAGGATTGCGCTCTTGCGACTAGCTGATTTCATCGATTCCAATGTCGAAACCATACTCTTGGAATGGGAAGAATTCGCTCGCGGTATGAGCCATGCCGGCAAAATGGACTCGTTGGCGCTTCGAGAACATGCGCCTGAAATCCTGTTTGCAACCGTACGCGATATGCGAACGGTGCAGAGCCCTGCGGAACGCATGGCCAAATCCAAAAGTCATCAGGCGGCGAGCGATTCTGCCGGAAAGACGATTGGGGCGTCTGAGCAGCATGCAATTGGTCGCCTTGGTTCAGGTTTTGATCTGTTAGCAGTCGTTTCGGAATACCGCGCGCTTCGCGCAAGCGTACTTCGCCTGTGGCACGAAAGCGGCGCTCCCTCGCATGATAGCGATGTCGATGACGTGACGCGTTTTAATGAGTCGATTGACCAGTCACTTGCCAAGGCAGTTAGTAGTTATACCAAGCGGGTCGACCAGTCCCGCGACCTTTTCCTGGCTATACTCGGCCATGATCTTCGTAACCCACTCAATTCAATTGCGATGTCCGCTGCGATACTTCCGTTGCTCAACAATCCAGCCCCCCAGACGATCGCGCTAGTTTCGCAGATCACCAGGAATGCGGACGTGATGGGGCGCATGATTGGCGATCTGCTTGATTACACTCGCACGCGACTGGGGGCGGGTATGCCCGTGTCGCCCGCCCCTATGGATCTTGGTGGGCTTTGCGAGGAACTTTATAACGAATTTCATACTGCGCATCCCAATCGTCGATTCATTCGCCGCACAGTGGGTGACCTTCGAGGGAACTGGGATACGGACCGCCTGCGGCAGGCGATTTCGAATCTCCTGGGCAACGCATTTCAACATAGTCCTGAGAATGCTGGAATCGAGTTAAGTTTGTTCGGCGAAGCAAATGAAGTTGTCATTGTGATTCAAAATGACGGTGCGACTATTCCGCCGGGTGAACTGACGAGAATCTTTGATCCGCTGGTGAGAGGTACTATCGCTCCGGATCCCAAAGAGAACCGCACCGGTAGCATCGGACTAGGACTTTACATTGCGAGACAAATTACAGTTTCCCATTGTGGGACGATAAGTGTTACTTCAAGCGACGAAGATGGAACGGCTTTCACGATGCGTTTGCCTCGCCAATTTATCGGCCACTTCGGGCAACCGATTCTCGATGTAGAGCAGGTTGAAAACATGTAGGTGCCGCTGGTGCAACCTTAAGCTGTTAACCTTAGTTATTCAGGGAACCGTGGGTGGCGCGCCCTGAGAAGGCGAGTAAAGCGAGCCTCGAAGGGCGTGGTTCAATGTGCTCACTTGGCAGCGATCCGACGTAATCTATAACGGAACTAGCCACGCCCTTCGAATACTCAAGGGTGTTCCACCCGATGGGGGTGGGTTTATTTGCGTATGCTCTCGTTGTGGCATTTCCGGAGTGAGCGAAAACAGCTCGCCGAACAGGCGCTGCATTCGGATTACCCCTGAAAACTGCTTTTCTAAGTACTTTCTGCCGGTTTTTTCCTGCCTGGTTGACTTCGCCGAGCTACCGTTTTGCGCGACTTCCTCTCATTCTATGGAAAAGTCACCCTAACCGTGCAGTTATTCCTTCGTCGTTATGTGTGCAAACCATCGATCGATCCGCTGTATTTGGATGCCCGCTAAACACTCCCTTACCTCTGCGCAAATCAGTTCACCCAGCAGTTACGTTGTTGAACAGCGAGCAAGGACACCGATGTTGCCAAAACAATTAGTCGTTCAGCCTGAGTTGAGTCCCCAAGTTGCTCAGCGCGCCGCCGAATTGCTCGAGGAGCGTCAGCATTCGGTCTACACGTGGACCGAT
>JANLQO010000399.1:0-7151 GCA_031367855.1 Planctomycetia bacterium
TCTCAAGACCTACCGCAAGAACATCCGTGGCCCTAAGAAACCGCAACCACCAAAAATAAGCGGCAACCGCGGAAACCATGTTGCTACGCAACGAATTCTCGACGAAAGTAGGACGTAATGCTGGCTTGAAAGGGCTCGGCTAACGCCTTCCCGCTGTTGTTGACTAACCACCGCAAAGAGCAAATCCAATTCCCTATCCTAAGCGGGACGCTCTCGCTAGCACCCGGTTCACGCAGCAGAAACCGGAGGCTAACGCCTTCCGGCTGATGTTGCTAACCCTAAAATCTAATCCTTACAAAGCACTAGCAAGGTCGCGATTATCAAAAGTGCCAGCCGTGATAATCCAAGTTCCGGTCAGTTTTCCACTGCGACCTCGGTCTCGATCGGTTCAAACACGAACTGTTCATCTCGATAATCGATCGACACCGATCCGCCTTCCGCAATGTTACCTTTGAGCAATTCGGTCGCTAACGGATTTTGAATCTCACGTTGAATCACTCGCTTCAGCGGACGTGCTCCAAAGGCTGGATCGTAGCCCTCTTCTGCGATGTGATCAATGGCAGCGTCGGTTACTCGCATTTGGATTTGGCTTTGCTCCAATTGCTTGTGCAAGCGATTCAGTTGCAGTTTCACGATGCTGCGAATCTGATCGCGTTTTAGCGGATGGAAGACGATGGTGTCATCAATGCGATTCAAGAACTCAGGTAAGAATTTCGTCTTTAAGGCGGCATTCATCGCGTCCTGTAACTCTTCCTCACTGGCTCCTTCATCGGTGAGTTTCTGGATGGTCTGCGCGCCGATGTTACTGGTCATCACGATGACCGTGTTGGTGAAATTTACTGTACGACCGTGACCATCGGTTAATCGGCCATCGTCGAGTACTTGCAGCAAGATATTGAAAACATCGGGGTGCGCCTTTTCGATCTCATCGCAGAGCAACACACTATAAGGCCGACGACGAACCGCCTCGGTCAACTTGCCACCTTCCTCGTAGCCGACATATCCCGGCGGGGCTCCGGTCAGCCGACTGACCGAATGGCGTTCCATGAACTCGCTCATATCGAGCCGCACCATAGCTTGCTCGTCGTCAAACATCACTTCAGCCAGGGCTTTGCAAAGTTCGGTTTTGCCAACGCCCGTTGGCCCAAGGAATAAGAATGAACCGATGGGTCGATTGGGATCTTGCAGGCCGCTACGGCTGCGGCGGACCGCGTTCGAAACCGCTGCCACAGCATCCACTTGGCCAATCACGCGGCCATGCAAGCGTTCTTCCATTACCAGCAATTTAGCGCGCTCGGTTTCAAGCATGCGGCTGACAGGAACACCGGTCCAGTGACTGACGACGCTGGCGATTTCATCGGCAGTAACTTCGGTACGTAGCAGCTTGGCTTTGTCAGTTGGTGCAGGCTTCTGGGGTTCCTCCTGCTCCATTTTGGTCGATAAAATTTGGCGTTGCTTGTCGAGCTCAAACAGCCGCTGATAATCTGATTCCGTTACGGCCTGGCCGGCTGATTGCTTTTCGCGAATCTGCGCATCGAGTACTTTGAAGTCCTGCTCAGCTTTATCTAATTGCTTGCGCACCGATGCCACATCGCTCATGCCAAGTTTTTCAGACTCCCATTGTTCGCGGAGACTAGCGAGCTCACGCTGCACGTCTTTGATTTCTTTTTCGATGTCGTGCAATTGATCATCCGTCGAAGAATCATTTTCTTCGACGAGCTGACGCTGAGCTAATTCGAGCTGACGCAATCGTCGTTGAGCTTCATCGATTTCAGTCGGGACGCTTTCGCGTTCCATGGCCAAGCGACTTGCGGCTTCGTCGACCAAGTCGATGGCTTTGTCAGGCAGAAAGCGATCCGTAATGTAGCGATTCGACAAATTCGCGGCGGCCACAAGTGCCGCGTCGCGGATCTTGACACCGTGATGCGATTCATAGCGGCTCTTCAAGCCACGTAGAATCGCAATCGTATTCTCGACCGTCGGCTCACCGACGTATACTGGTTGGAACCGACGCTCCAGTGCGGCATCTTTCTCAATATGCTTGCGGTATTCATCCAACGTCGTTGCCCCGATACATCGCAACTGACCACGGGCTAGTTCGGGCTTCAAGAGATTTGCCGCGTCGCTGCTACCTTCAGCTGCGCCAGCACCAATCACCGTATGCAGTTCATCAATGAACAAAATCACGCTGCCATCGGCGTCCTTGACTTCGCGGAGGACAGCTTTTAGACGTTCTTCGAAGTCGCCACGGAACTTGGCCCCAGCCACGAGCGCTCCCATATCGAGAGCCACAACGCGTTTGTTCTTCAAACTTTGCGGCACGTCGCCCTCGACAATACGCAGGGCAAGGCCTTCAACGATCGCTGTCTTGCCAACACCCGGTTCACCGATCAGCACTGGATTGTTTTTGGTGCGCCGCGAGAGAACTTGAATCACGCGGCGGATTTCATTGTCTCGACCGATCACTGGATCGAGTTTGTTTTGCGTGGCCTGCTTAATCAGGTCGATTCCATACTTTTCGAGCGCGTTGAACTTGCCTTCGGGATTCTGATCGGTAACGCGAGCCGAACCGCGAAACGCTTGTAGCGCCTTGAGTACGTCCGATTCCTGAATGCCGTTGAGCTTCAACAAGCTGTGCGCTTTACCGTCCGATTTGAGTAAACCCAGAAACAGATGCTCGGTGCTAACAAACTCGTCCTTCATGTCGTCAGCAATTTTTGCTGCCGCGTCCAAGGCGGTGCGCAGGCTCTGATTCACTTGAGGCTCGCGGCCTCCACTGACCTTGGGCAGCCTCTGAATTTCGTTTGCCGCCAGCTTGAGCAGTTGCTCTACTGAAACTCCCAATTTCTTCAACAAGGGAACGACTACACCATCGGCTTGTTTGAGCAATGCTTCCAGCAAGTGGAGTGTGTCCATGTCCGGATTGCCCAACGCAAGCGCGCGATTCTGCGCATCTGCGACTGCTTCCTGTGCCTTGACGGTCAGTTTATCAATTCGGAATGCCATCGTATTCCTCAATCGTTGTGTTCCAAAACCCGACCGAGAATGCCCATGCTGCCAAAATGGCTTTTATTCGCGGCTATTGCTCAGAGAGTAAGGAAATTTAGTGCCAAGAATTACCAAATTTCTTTAATTGCGATTTTCGCCAACCCAATTCGCTTTGACTGAGCAAACCAGTGGTGCCGGGCCTTAGGTTGCAGAACCTTCCCACGGGTCGCATCCGGCAGAAGCGACCCACTTGGGTCAGCCTTTGTCGCTAGCTGACTTCACCGGCAGCGACTGAGCGTGGCGGTGACCGAAAGAGAATTTCTGAATTGGGGAAATCGATTTTAGACTCGGCCCAATCTTCGGCCAACTGTGTTAAATTATTCAGGTGCTCCTCGACCCATTGGCGATGCACCTCGATTTGATCGCGTTCTAAATTGGCCGGAATCTGGGTTCTGGGGCCGAGCACTGCGCGACAGCGACTAAAGGGTCGGGGAATCGCAAACTGATCCCAAGCTCGTCGATTGCGCCAGGGCCGATCATAGCCGACTCCCAACGCTACCATCGGCACCTGCAAACGGCTGGACAAATAGACGGCTCCTTGCGCCAACTGGCGTCGCGGACCACGCGGTCCATCGGGAGTGATCGCCAAGTTCATGCCTTTACCGCGCTCAAGCAACTCGCGCAAGGCCGCCGTGCCGCCGCGATTCGTTGAACCCCGCACCGCTTCCAGCCCTGCGAAACCTGCCATATGGGACAAAATTTCCGCGTCTTGGTGTTGGCTCAGCAACATTGCCAACCGGCAATGGGGTCGCAAGTAAATCGGAAACGGAATGTACTCGTGCCAAAAGACAAAAATAACTGGGCCGCCAAACAATTCGTCCGCCGGGTCGGCTTCGCGTTCATAGCGTATCATTCGGTAACTGAGCGTTGACATCCAAGCGTTCAGCGACTTAACCAGCGCAAAGCCAGCCATGCGCCACACCAAACTTGGCACTTGCAAACTGCGGAGCTTGCTGCGGGAAATTAATGCCACTCTACGCATACCTGGTCTTACCCGGTCTTACCTGTTTCCGTCTCTGCTTCCCAGTGGCATATGCCCGGAAGCCCATATGCCCGTTTCGGACAGTCGGCATGTAGGATCAAAGTATGAACTTGCTTAGATCCTCATCCTGGCAAATCTCCGCTAAGCGTTCATCGACATAGGCTGCGTCGATGGTCACCTGACAGGCACCGGCATCAGTCGCATCAAAGTTCAACTGTTCCAACAGCTTCTCAAGAATCGTATACAACCGACGCGCGCCGATGTTCTGCGTTGTTTGATTGATCTTGAATGCGTACTCGGCAATTCGATCGATGGCGTCGACCGTAAACTCCAGCTCAACTTGCTCGGTCCCCAGCAGGGCCTGATATTGCTTCGTCAACGAGTTTTTCGGTTCCGTTAGGATCCGCACAAAGTCATCTTTGGTCAGTGCATTCAGCTCCACGCGAATCGGAAATCGCCCTTGCAACTCCGGCATAAGTTCACTCGGTTTGCCGTGATGAAACGCCCCGGCGGCGATAAACAAAATGTGATCCGTTTTTACGTAACCATGCTTGGTCTGAACCGTTGTCCCCTCAACGATCGGCAACATGTCGCGCTGCACACCCTGCCGGGACACGTCCGCTGATTTCCCTTCGCTGGCGATCACTTTGTCGATTTCGTCAATGAAAATAATCCCCAAATTTTCGCTGGCTTCGATCGCGCGAGCGCTGATTTTGTCATCATCAATCAGCTTGTCCGCCTCTTGTTCGGTCAGTACTTTGCGGGCTTGAACCACCGTCATCGAGCGACGTTTGTTATTCTTTGGAATGAACTTTTCAAACATACCCTGCAGGTCCAAGTCCATATTTTCAAGTCCAACACCGCCAACCATGATCGGTGCGCTTTTTTGTTCAATCGAAAACTCAACCGGTTTATCTTCCATCATCCCATCCCGCAGCATGTCACGCATTTTTTCCCGCGTGCGAGAACGACGAGCAGCGGAATCATCGTCGCTCTCTTCCGGCTCATCAACATCAGCTCGCGTACTTGGCAACAGCAGATCCAGCAAACGATCTTCAGCGCGATTGGCCGCTTCGTGACGTACTCGCTCTTTTTCCCGAGCGCGAATCATGCTGATCGCGTTCTCGATCAGATCGCGCACCATGCTTTCGACATCGCGCCCATAGTAACCAACTTCGGTGTACTTAGTCGCTTCCACTTTAACAAACGGGGCACCGGTCAACTTGGCCAAGCGTCTGGCAATCTCGGTCTTCCCTACACCTGTCGGACCAGCCATCAGAATATTCTTCGGGCTGACTTCGGCTTGAAGTTCTTCGGGCAATTGACTCCGACGCCAGCGATTGCGCACGGCGATGGCGATAGCGCGTTTCGCATCCGCCTGGCCGACAATATAACGGTCCAGTTCAGCCACAATCTGCCGGGGTGAGAGCTTGGCTATATCCAATGTCTCGCTTACATTCGAAGGCTGCTTCATCCTTGGCTTTCCAATTGCTCGACGATAACTGTTCCGCCTGAGTAAATATCGAGCTCACCGGCAATGTTTAGCCCGCACTGAACAATATCGCGAGCTTCAAGTGCACTGTGTCGAACGAGCGCGCGAGCGGCCGCAACCGCATAATTGCCCCCGGATCCGATTCCGAGAATTCCGTCCGATGCTTGAATGACATCGCCCGTGCCACTCACCAGCAGGCTATGACGATTGTCAACCGCGATCAACAGCGCCTCAAGACGCCTGAGCGCTCGGTCACTGCGCCAGTCTTTGGCCAACTCAGTTGCGGCGCGCGGCAGATTTGCAGGGTAGTCCTTCAGCCGAGCCTCAAACCGCTCCATCAAAGCAAACGCATCCGCCGCCCCGCCAGCAAATCCGATGATGACATTTCCACCACCCACCCGGCGTACTTTACAAGCGTCGCTCTTGACAATCGTTTTGTCGAGCGTGACCTGGCCGTCACCACCCAAAGCCACGAAATTTCGGTGGCGGACTGAAAGGATGGTCGTGGCGTGAAACTGCATTTCCCAATTCCGCGGTTAGAGCCTGTTCGAAAAGGGGTCTGACCCTCTCCGGCAACGACAAATACGTCTTGAAAACGTGTTGCCTCCAAAGGGCCAGACCCCTTTTCGGACCAGACACCCTTTTGGACAGGCTTAGCAAGTATGCGATGGCGAGCACGCTACGATACCAGCCAATTGCGGTTTGCAACAGTAATGGTCTACAACCGCTCCGTTACGAAGTATCGGCCGCCGAAAAATAACAGTTATTTCTTGGTGTCCGTTTCGATATCCTTCAGCGAGCGTCCAAGCCGCTTTCGATTCGAGTGATTACCAGCGCCGCTGGTTGCCGCAGCGTGTGCCAGCCGAGGCGAAGCTTCAACCTGCTTATCCACACGGAGCATGCCTGCCACGCTCGGATGAAGCTCATCGGCGGCAGCCGGAGTTCCCAGAGTTTCGATCGCATCGCTGACGCCAAGCAATACCGATTGGCGAACGCCATCTCGAATCCATGTAAAAAAGTTCATTCCGTTCATCGCTTGTTTCTCCATTGCTGGGAGCTGCCAAAGTGCGGTTAGTCGATCGAGCACCGCTGTGCCTCAGCCGTATTTACAAGACCCTACAGGCCGAGTCCAGGTCGACTTAACTGCTAGCAATCGCAAAGACAAGTTGGACAGCGCCACAAGGTTTCCAATACAAGGTTTCCCAGTACAAGCCCGAATCGCAAGCGAGTGAATGAGTTACGCGGATTCTCTCGCATGCGCATCGGGCCTGTATTCGGCATATTGTGCCCAAAGTGGCGCTGTCCAACTAACTTAAAACAGGTCGCATCCGGCAGACGCGACCCACCTAAAACATGATGCAAAACTAGCGCTGGTTGAGCCTCAACACCATTTCGCTGTCGCCGCGTCTCACCGTCATCTGCAATCGATCGGGTTTAGCTTCGATCGCCGCCAGCAATTCGGCGCCATTGGTAATGGGTTTCCCATTCACTTCCGTGATGATATCCTCGGGACGCAAACCCAGCTGAGCTGCCTTTCCACGACGATCCAGGGCGACCACCACCACTCCCGCGTCGATATCCTGCACGCCGAGGTCTTTCGCCAAGGCCGCATTCAGCGGCTCAACCGCC
>JANLQO010000453.1:0-26864 GCA_031367855.1 Planctomycetia bacterium
TCATGGCAGCGGGGCAATCGCAGAGCGTCGGTTTTGAGATTTCAGCGAGCAGCGCGAGTAGCGTTTAGGTTGGGAATCATGAGTGAAAAAATTGCGACAACCGCTTGGCCGAACTTTGATGTTCCTGGCGGCCTCCTGCCCGCAATTGCCCAGGACGCAGCCACCGGAGCGGTGTTGATGTTGGCTTGGATGAACGCTGAGGCTTTTCGCGAGACCATGACAACTGGTCGTGCCGTTTACTTCAGCCGCAGTCGCGGTCGATTATGGCGTAAGGGGGAGGAAAGTGGGCACATGCAGACGGTTCTGGCTGTGTTAATCGACTGCGATGCGGATACGATTTTGCTGAAGGTAACCCAGGAAGGGGCTGCCTGTCATGAAGGCTTTCCAACTTGTTTTTTTCGCAAATTGCATCAAGATGGCCACGTGGAGTTGGTTGAAGAGCGGCTGAAGCAACCAGCGGAAATCTACGCCAAGAAGAGCCCTTGACGACCGAATAGCATTCCGTGGGGTCGCAAGGTTCAGCCGTTAGAATTAGGGTTCCGGAATGGCCGAATTTGGCGTCAGCTGGGCGATTTGGTACTGCGTTTGCATACGATTGACTCCCGGTTCTCGCCTGCCACTTCGAATTCCAACCGCGACGCGAGCTCTCTAGGAGAATTAAATGTTCGGTTTTGGCTTTGATTTTATGTACTTGTTGTTCATTGCGCCAGCGCTGCTTTTGGCGATGTTGGCTCAGTGGATGGTGCGTTCGGCGTACCAGCAGATGAGTCAAGTACGGGCGTCGATGAGTGGCTATGAAGCGGCAAGGCGTATTTTGGATGCGGGCGGATTGCACTCAGTAGATATCGAACAGATACCGGGCCAATTGTCCGATCACTACGATCCCGGCGCGAAGATCTTGCGGCTGAGCCCCGAGGTCTTTTCAGGCCATTCGATGGCTTCGGTGGGAATTGCCGCTCATGAGGCAGGACACGCGTTGCAAGACGCTCGTGGTTATGCGCCTTTGCGGATTCGAAACTTGGCAGTGCCGGCGGCGCAATTCGGCAGCAGTTTTGGCACGATTCTGCTCATGATCGGCATGGTGATGGTATTTGGCAATCTGGCGTTTCTCGGCAAGTGGGTCTTCTTGGCGGGCATTGTCGCCTTTGGTGCTACGGTCGCTTTCCAGTTAGTCAATTTGCCGGTTGAATTCGATGCGAGTTCGCGGGCCAAGGTACAGCTTGTCAATCTGGGCATTGTCAGTGGCCCGGAGCTGCCGTATGTCAGCAAGGTGCTTAATGCTGCTGCTTTGACTTATGTTGCCGCAACCTTGCAAGCGGTGCTGACGCTCGCCTATTACATCTTTCGATTCATGCAAGCGACCAGTCGCGATCGCTGATTTTTGGGACCGTCACAAAACAGGACTCAACAAAAATTCGAAACAGAACCCGACTCATGGATGTAATCCTTGGAGGGATCAATTCACGACTTGGGCGAGCAGAGGCAGTCGTTCTTGAGTGGAGACGACCACCCCGCCGGGTTTTTCAATGGTGATCGCGAAGGCCGCAGGCTTAAGGACTTTCAAGTTTGCTTGAATCGGTACTACAACCTCACCATTCGAGGCGATGTCAAAGACGCCTCCGTCAATGGGTTCGGCATCGCGCTCTGGATCGATGATCCACAGTTGATATTGCTCTTGCGCCGGATCGTTGGGCGGCATGCCGACGAATCGCATAAATCCTGCTTGATTTGTATTGCTCCACACAACGTCACCAGAGACGGAGTTGTCAAATGGCGTTTTGCCACTGGACCAATCGACGCGAATGAGATCTGGCATTTGAGCGAGCATGGCGGAACGCGATTCAGCAGCACTCAGCATCTTTGTCGACGGCTGCTGTAACGGGTTGTTGGCGAGCCAAAGCTGCGAAGCGATGAACAGCGAAGCCGCAACAGCCAACCAAGCAATCCCTTCCCGCCACCTGAATTCCGAAATGGAGGAAGCATCGATGCGACGAGCCATGGACAATCTGTTTGGCTGCGTCTCTATGGCAACAACCAAACTTTCCGATGCGCTTGCAATTCGCCGGCGCAAGGAATCTGGGAGGGCTGGCTTCGAAGCGTCCGACAGCGCCCATTGCAGCGACGCGGCAGCCTGCTCAAGTTCTTGCAAATCCTTCGAATGAGGGGCCGAAAATAGCTCGCCGAATTCTTGCATTTCCTCGGTTGACAAGTCGCCTAGTACTTTGCCAGCTAGCAATTCCTGCAAATGTTGTTCATCGCGACTCAGAGAACTGCTCATATTGCGCTCTCCGATAGTTGAGGTTGCGGGCTCTTCTGCATGCAATCCCGCAGCTGTATCAACCCGCGTCGCGCGAACGACTTGACAGTCCCCAGCGGCATTCCCAGGGCTTGGGAGATCAAGCTATGCGACGCACCTTGATGGACGGACATCGTCAGTACCTGCTGCTGCTCTTTAGAAAGTCGCTCTAGACAACGCGCTGCCTTGGCTGCTTCATCGGCCAATTCAACGCGATCTTGTGAAGGCAACACAACCACTTCCAGAGCGGACGCATCGACGCTCATCGCATTCAATTTCGCGTTAGTACGACGAAGTCGGTCGATCATTCGCCGGCGAGCAATCATGGTGATAAAGACCGCTTCGCTGGCCACTTGGGGGTCAAATCGCTTGGCACTCTGCCAGATGTCCACAAAAATCTCTTGTGTAATATCCTCCGCATCGGCAGAATTCTTGAACCACCGTCGAGCCAGCGACCAAACCAATCCGCCATATTGCGCAAGACACTCGTCCACCGCAGACGCTTCGCCAGCGGCAATTCTACTTAAAACTGAATCGTTCAAAGGATCGATCTCAAGCAAAAAAGTAAGCTTAGGCGTCAACGCATTGCAAGTTAACATTTTACTGCATTTCCAGTAACTCTTAAACGGCGGCAGCCCACAGAATAAATCTGTAGGCTGCAGTTTCGCGTGCGATTGGAAATTAATGGGTTGCAGATAGCTGCGAGTACATCTGGTCGATGCCGTGACGCAATGTCCACGATCGCTCCGTTGGGCAAGTCTGCTGGCTGGCAGTCTGGAGGACTCTGTTCATGTGGCTCGTCAGCGCAGGGCTCATAGGTGTCTTCGCCAGCGAAGACATCGTGCTTTCGTACAATTGAGCACAGGCTTCATGGTGGCCTGCGTTGTACAAGCCTGAGCCTTGAGCTACAGCATGCTCGAGGGTGCGGCGTACGTCTACACCCTTGGCGGGTGGCATGAGAACAGTATCAATGACATGGATCACTCCGTTAGAAGCATCCAAGTCGGTCATCACAAGCTTTGAACTGTTGATCTTTGCTCCTTCGCTACCAACGCTGATAGAGATCGCCGCGCCTTGGACCGTTTTTGCGGTTTTGGCTGCGACAGCATCTTCGGAGTAAACACGACCAGGTACGACGTGGTAGGTCAGAATATCAACCAACTTTTGCTTATTCTCAGGCTTGAGCAATTCCTGGACAGTACCGGCAGGAAGCTTACCGAAGGCCTCGTCTGTAGGCGCAAAGACGGTGAACGGACCCTTGCCAAGCAGCGTGTCGACCAAGCCAGCGGCCTTAACGGCGGCCAGCAGAGTGGTGAACTTGCCAGCCGCTGTGGCGACTTCGGGGATGTTTTGGTCAGCGGGCAGAATGACCGCATCGATGATATGAATTACACCGTTGTCGCATTGGATGTCGGTGGTCACTACCTTTGCACCATCGATCATCACCGTCGCATCGACGGTTTTGATATCGACGCGTTGGCCATTGACGGTCTTGGCACCTTTAAGCCCCACTACTTGCTTGGCAAGAACTTTGCCCGACACGACGTGGTAAGTCAAAATGCCTGACAATTTGCCTTTATTTTCTGGCTTTAACAGCGATTCAACCGTTCCGGCAGGCAATTTCGCAAAGGCCTCGTCGGTAGGTGCGAACACCGTAAATGGTCCTGGTCCCTTGAGCGTGTCCACTAGATCGGCAGCCCCGAGGGCGGCAGCCAGAGTGTTGAATTTTCCTGCTTTCACAGCCGTTTCGACAATATCTGCGGCTAGGCCGTTGGAGGCGAGCAGACAGCAGACACCAAGCGACAGACAACTTTTGAGTAAACTTTTCATGCTTTGTAATTCCTGAATCCTAAATACGGTGGTTTCTTACAGAGTTCTTCTGATCGGCCGGATCGAGATTGGATTCGGGGCCACCAGGCAGTTGGATTCAAGAAAGTTGCGAAATTGTAGAATTTGATTTTGAGGTTACCGCAGCCTGCATCAATGACTAACGGTAAGGCGGGGTAAACGATGAATTGTGAGTAAAGACCAGGCTAAAAACGCCAGCGGCTCACTGGATACGCCTTTCCACTAACTTTAGCAGTACTTTGCTTCCCAGCCGGCGATGTGAGCGACGAGAGCTTCGTTCGGTGCGATGGCGGCAGTGCGCTGTCGAGATTCGAAGTCCGTAGTTAGAAAACCGAGTTCATCGACAATGTCGACCAGCGAGCCCTCATTCATCCGATCAATGAAGAGCATGCCATTGAGATGATCCGTTTCATGCTGGATGATGCGCGCGTCGAAGCCGCTGAAGTCCTCGTTGAGTTCCCGGCCATTGAGGTCGAATGCGTTGATGCGAATTGTCTTGGCTCGAATTACGTTGCCGTTGATGTTCGGTAGGCTAAGGCAACCTTCCTCTTGCTCTTCATTGCTGCGTGGACGCGAGATGATAGGATTGATTAGCACGCGTTCTTGTCCTTCGCCGCGATGGCCGGTCGAGTTCATGACGAACAAACGAATCGGCAAATTGACTTGCGTTGCGGCTAGTCCGACACCGCGGTGTTCATACATCAAGTCAAACATTCGCATCACGATTTGATGCAAGGCCGCGTCAACTCGCTTGATCGGTTTGGCGGTGTAGCGCAGTGTCGGGTGCGGAAAGAGAAGCACCCCGAGTTGCGAAGGATCAAAGGATTCGACGTTCATGCTGGAAACTGGCATACTGGAAGTTGGCTTGCGATAGTTTTTACTTTGGGAATTTGAGCGCGGCGGGAAACCACAAACTTCGGCTAGGTTAACGTTTTACGGGCATTTTCGGTATGGGTGTTTATCCCCGCGCTTCTTAAAATCAGCGATCACCCGCTTGAAGTCAATCAAAAGAAAGTTAATTGTCGCCACACAGCGCGAAACATCAGAAGCCCGAACCACATCCAAACCGCTGGATCATCGACAGCCAACTGATCAACGTAACGTCGAAAAAAGAATCGCCCGGCAAGCCAACTGGCAAGCATCATCGCGGCTAACGGCAAAGTAGCTTGCCAGCCCACCACCGCACTGGCGACTGCTAAACCAGCGATCCAAGTGCGGGCTGATGGCGAGCCGCGATACAGAATCCAGCTGAGCAACCAAGCAACGATTGCGCCGGCCAACAACCCTAAGCCGACCGTCGTGATCGCATTCAGGCGGACTGCGATCGGTCCGAGATTTTTGGCAGAGCGCCAAAACACAACGACAACAGCTGGATCGCTTAGCGCGCTAATGACCAGGGGCAGTAGCGACCAAGCAAACAACGTCGGAGGTACGATTTGTCGCTTGACTACAATCAGAGCCGCCGCAACCAAACCGCACAGTAACGCCAAGTAACTGACCAAGCGCATAATTAATGTCGATGTCACTGCGGCTTGGAGAATGGGAACTTGGAAGACGGTTTCGTTGGGAAGGTTAGCGCCACCACGAGCCACTTCGGTTATGTATACACACAGGAAGATCATCGCCACCAGGAATTCAACCAACGGATACTGCGCTGAAATCGGTAAGCGACAGGTGCGACAACGCCCGCGCAGCTTCAACCACGCCAACACGGGCACATTGTCGCCGCGCGCGATCGGCGAGCAACAATAGGGACAGCCAGAGTGCCCCCCAACCGTTCGGCCAAGGGGCAGGCGGTAGGCGACTACATTAAGGAAACTGCCTATTGAAGCACCTACCGCGACAAACCAAGCGCCAATGGTGGCCGACATAGCGGTGGTTACAAACGCGATCCACCAATCGGTCCCATAGCTGCGATGGCCATAGGTGAGTCCGCCAATCAGAGTTCCCAGGGCGATATAAAGCAATAGCGAACCGACGATTGTGCACCAAGCCAATCGGTAAGGCCAATTAGGACGTCTTCGGCGTCGCCGGGGCATATTAGGGGCCAGTCGGGTCAGTTAAGTTAGTTTGTTGTTTGCCAAGTGTATTCCGAGAACTGCGGTAACAGTAGAGCCAGCACCATGAGTTTTGAAACGGTACCGCATATTCGCATTCGAGTCGCCAAGGATTTGCCTCTTCGTACGGACGGTGATTGGGTCCTCTACTGGATGACCGCCTTCCGTCGAACGGGCTCCAATTTTGCGTTGCAGCACGCGCGAGATCTCGCCAAGAAATTGAACAAACCGCTCGTGATTCTGGAGGCCCTCCGAGTTCGCTATCGCTGGGCCAGTGATCGGTTGCATCGATTTGTGATCGACGGCATGATCGACAATCGAGCGGCGACCGCCAACACCGATGTGCTCTACTACCCGTACGTTGAGTCGAAGCCGGGCGAGGGTTCAGGGTTGGTCGGGGAATTGGCCCAGCGAGCCTGCGCGGTGGTGTCGGACGATTATCCGTGCTTTTTCCATCCCAGCATGATCGCAGTGGTCAGTCGCAAGATCGTCTGTCGATTCGAACTGGTGGATTCGAATTGCTTGATGCCGTTGTCCATTGCGGAACGCACCTTCACGGTCGCGCATTCGTATCGTCGGCACATGCAGAAAGTGCTGCCGATACATCTTGATTGCATGCCGGATTTACGGCCGCTTGATAAACGCTCCACTCGCGGACTTCCAAAGTTGCTGAAGTTACCGAATACAATTGCCAAACGCTGGCCAGCTGCGGACTTGGAGAAGTTGACAAGCGAAGGTGGCCTAACTGCGATTCCGATCGATCATTCCGTGTTGCCAACCACCATGCACGGTGGTTCGAAAGCTGCCGATAAATTGCTGTTGCAGTTTCTCAATCGTCGACTTGCGAGCTACAACCATGATCGTAACGAACCCGATTCCGATGGGTCGAGCGAGCTGTCGCCGTATCTCCATTTTGGTCACATCAGTCCGCATGAAGTTTTCCAAAAACTGATGGAGAAAGTAGGTTGGCATCCCGGTATGCTTCATAAACCCAATGGCAAGGTAAACGGTTTTTGGGGTGTCCGAGAAGATGCTGAAGCGTTTTTGGATCAACTGTGTACTTGGCGTGAGATCGGATTCAACATGTGTTGGCGCGAGCCGAACTTCGATCGCTTCGAATCGCTACCAGTATGGGCTCAGCAGACCATGAACGAACATGCAGCGGACCCTCGCGAACATGTTTACTCGCTCGAACAGCTGGATGCAGCGGGGACCTACGATAGTATCTGGAACGCCGCGCAGCGACAGTTGGTTCGCGAAGGACGCGTTCACAATTACTTGCGGATGTTGTGGGGCAAAAAGATCTATCAGTGGTCATCCACTCCGCAGGCCGCACTCGAAGCGATGATCGAGTTGAACAACAAGTACGCGCTCGATGGCCGCGATCCGAATTCGTACAGCGGCATATTCTGGGTGCTCGGTCGCTACGATCGAGCTTGGGGCCCTGAACGACCTGTTTTCGGCAAGTTGCGTTACATGACGAGTGCGAACACCGCCAAGAAGCATGCGCTCACGGAGTATCTAAAACGATACGCAAAGTCTGAGGATCCACGTGGCAGCGTCTCTCCGAGACGCTGATCTAAGCCAATTTCTTAAACCCGTGCTTTCTGCCTTCGAGTTGCGAATCTCTCAAGCTCTCGAAGAGACGCGGCCACATGATACGCGTGCTAGCATTTGAATCGCATGCGGCAAAAACTGAGTGTCGCGCGAAGTATCGTTGAATTGGAGCGTTGATACCAAAACTAATGCAAAAAACGCTGTTTGAAGTTTGATTTCATCTTGACGCTAGGTACCATTTCCGGACAGGTTATAGATCTTGAGTTCACGGAACCGAACTCAGTGAGTAACAAACGAATTGATGATCGTATAGCTAGCAAAAGTGGCAAGGAGGCCGCCGATGTCTACATCTACTCCCGGTGGAGCATGTTCAACTGTCAGTCTTCGCAGCTTATTGCGTGAGGCCGTCTTTGTTGGGGCCGACGATATCCGTGCGCGTCGCTGTGTCCATAAAGTCGAGCAATGCAGGGTGGGCGATATTTTCGTTCCCGTGCAAGGCTTGTCGGCCGATGGTCATGACGATGTTGAAGAAGCCGTTCGTCGCGGCGTTTCGGCCGTCGTGGCGGAGCGCTTAATGCCGGTCGCGGTGCCTCAGTGCTTAGTCGAGAGTACGCCTATCGCCTATGGAAAAATCTGCCAAGCGCTGGCGGGCAACCCTTCACAGCGGATGTTGACGATCGGTATTGTTGGGACGCACGGCAAGACCACTACCGCATTGTTTCTATCGGCTATGCTCAAGAAATTGGGCGGCCAAGTTGCCTACTATACTTCTTTGGGTGCCAGTGATTCGACCAGTTGCGATCGAAGCGCAGTGCGTCCACCAGCAACTCAGAAACTCGCCAAGTGGCTCCGACAAGCAGATCTAGCCGGTGCGCCTGCAGCCGTCATCGAACTAGCGCCATCGATGTTACAGAGTCATGTCACTTCGGGGATTGAATTCGATCTGTTGGTGGTGACAGGCATGCGTCCATCGCAACTGCGCGGCTCGCAAAATCTCAAAAATTCCCAGCTTTCGCTGGATGAAGTCATCAATCAAATGAAGTCGCACGGCATGTTACTTTACAACGCAGATGATGCTTACGCGACGCGCTGGGCGGGCCAATCCTCATTGCCAGCCGTCGGTTATGGACTTGATGCGAGCCAAAACGTTCGCGCCAAACGATTGTCGCGGGCTGGGGGTGAACAACAGTTGCTGACAGTGATCGGCAATATGATCATGCCGCTGACTTTGAAGATGCCAGGTGATCATATTGCTCGCGCGGCGCTGGCTGGTGTAGCGGCTGGTTGGATGTTCGACTTGCCAGTAGCTGAAGCGATCGCTGGAGTTGAATCTTTGCAAACGATTCCAGGTCGCATGCAACGCGTGGCACAGTCGGTGGATGTGCCTTTGTACATCGATGCGGGTGAAACACCCGATCGAATTGCGATTGCGCTGCATGCGATGAAACAACATCAACTTGGACCAACCACTGCGGTTGTCGACGTGAGCAGCCGCTTGCATCCTCAGTGGCGTGGACGTTTGGGTGAAGTGCTGGACCGCACGGCAGCGCGTGTTGTGCTGAGTGCCTCCGGTTGTTCCGCCGCAAATGCTCAGCCGGTGATCATGGATGTACTTGGCGGATTCCGCTGTCCAGGGCGTGTCGAAGTCATCGCCAATCGCGAAAACGCGATTCGCTGGGCCGTAAAGAACTCCGATAAGGGCTCGATACTCCTGAGCGGTTGCGGCTCCATGCCCTGGCTGGATGCCAACGACGAACTCACTAGCGACGAGATGGCAGCCAAGGCAGCTCTTGAATTCAAGCATTATCAGCCCGTGGCGCCGATCTTGGGAATTTTTCCTCCAACAGCCCCTTCTCCCTTTTTTTCCCATTGACTCTGGGTTTCTGAATCCAGTATTTCATCCACTACGCGAGCAGGTTGCAGCAAAATACTCTGACCAGCCAGCCGCCCAGTAGGCAAGAAATCACTCGCCGTTGATGACCCTTTTCACGGCACAGTGCGCTCGAGCATTACAGCGGTTTGCGGAGTTAATTGTTGGGTGCGTCACGGAGGACGCCGAAGCTCGCAACGAGACTGGATGTCGATCATTTGGAGTTCTGTCGTAGGCTATGGTTTTGCGGGAAAGCATAGCTGGCCTCCCTCCTGGGTCGGAGCATTTTGTAGGTAGATTGCGATTTCTGGGTCAATCGTAGTCTGTCTGCGCTTCACGACAGAGCTTACGTCTGCGCACCGGAGCGAATTGGATTCCATTTCGCTCCGGTGCCAGGGAACACTAAAGCCTTCGCGGTTCAAACGGAATCGCGAAGGCTTTTTTTGTCGCTGGGACTGTGGTTTCTAGCTCAGCAACTCGTTCAGCAAGTCATCCAGCTGGTCCGCGTCGAACAGTATGTCGACAATGTGCCGAGTCGGTGCAGATTCGCTGGGCGCAATTTCGGCAAGTGAAAACTCAATGGTCTCATCAAAGGCCGCACCGTTGACGGAAGAATCCACTACGGCGACTATAACCTCAATCGATTCTTCATTGAACTCCTCTGAACTAACTGCGCCTGCTTCTAGCTCATCAGCCGAGTGGGAGATCTGAAGAGGGGCCGGGAATCCGGTCGCGAACTGAGAGATTTCGCTGCGCACACTAGCGATGCCACCTGTGGCGGAGCTGAAAATTGGTACGCTTTGCTGAGCATTGACAACCACAAAGAAGTTCGTATTGGCTTGGAGTTGAGCCCAAGTCAGCGGAGCCGGGTGTTGCGTTCCCCACGGGTTGAAGATCGTGAACTTGTCGGTCGGCGCATCGTATCCAGTGATTGAGTAAGCGTGTCCCGGGACCATCAGGCTGCTGCTGCTGGTGGTTCCCACCGTAACCGCACGGCCAGCACTCAAGGCATTCACCAGCGCCGTTTTATTCGCTGCATTCGATGAGGCATAACGCGTAGAGTTGTAACCTAACACTTGAGCGTTGACATTGCTCATCCAGCCGCCCTCAATGCTGGCGTACGTATTGGCTGGCGTACGCCCCGATTTACCGCTAGCATTCCACTGTGCATAAGCTTTCTCGGCCAGCGCGATCCACAACACGTTGCCAGAGTTAGCAAGGCTGGCGCCATAATTCGAGTAAGCAAACGTGCCGCTTGAGGTTGATGGCAACAAGCGATCGACGGTGACATAGTCGGCTACCCCGACGCCGCTGGCAAAACCGTCAGCAATGGTTCCCTCAGAGTTGTAGTAGGCACCGTAAGTGCCACCATAGAAACGAACGGTATAGGTGCCGTCGCCGTTGTCGACGAACATATTGCGAACTGCATCGGCATTCGTAGAGCCCAACGATCCGACCGCAGCGATGAAGTAGCAGTCGCCCAGCATGCCTTGTTTTTCATTCGTATAGGTTGGCGCACCCACAAACACCGAGCCCGATGCGGTGCGATAGCTGAGCGAACCATTCGTCAAGGTGGGTCGGTCAGTGCCTAAGAACCACTTGTCGACCAATTTGTTGAGCAGCGACGCAGGACTGTCAACCGTCAAATTGCCGGCTGCAGTGCCTTGGTACAAACTGTTCGCAAGATTAGTATTGACGACGTTTCCAGCGAGCACTTGCACGTAATTCGCAATGTTGAATCTACTTGCGTTCGAAACCACGTAGCGCAGGTCGGTCAACTCGACTGTGTCCACTGTGCCGTCGATTCCCGCCGCACGCAATAATTGAATCATCTCGGGACGGGATATCGAACCATCTGCGAAATAAGTTTGTACCAAATTCGATAGCGCCGTATTCTGCAAACCGGTTGTCGATGGCGGTGTGGTTACAGTCAGACTGGCTTGAGCTCGAAAGGTTCCCGTCTCGGCAGAAACTGTGAACGCGCCATCGGCATTCGGGGCCTTGAACAGACCAGCCCTGGAAATTGTCCCGCCGTTTGCACTCCACGAAAACTTAGGCTGCCTGGCCAGCGGCAATTGAAATTGGTCCAGGCCAACGGCTGTGAATTGTTGAGTCTGTCCAGGGGTTATCGTGGCAGTGCCAGGTGTGAGTGCCACACTCGTTAAGACTTGAACTGCTTCGACGGCGAACTGAAACTTCAGCGCACCCGTCGCCAATTCGAAACGATATGACCCTGACTTGTTGAACGCCAACGACGCTGAGTTGCTCTGGGCGCTCAATGTTACTGAGCCACCGCTTGGGACTGTGACCGAAGTCCACTCGTAGTCGAGTGCTGTAGTTATCCGTTGACCAAACTGATCGTAGGCTTGCACCTCAACGGTGGCGGCAGTTCCGTCGGTTCTAAACGCCTTGCCAGCGCTTCTTACAGTGCTACCGGGAGATAACAATTCCAGACGCGTGACTTTCTCGACCACAATTACTGATTGTGTCGTGGTTACTGACAAGCCCTCTGCGTCGGCGATTGTTAGATTGACGCTATATGTTCCGGCCCTATTGAACGATAACAGGGTAATTTGAGCGGCGTTATTACCATTCTTCGAGAACTTGAACGTAGCATCAGTCGGCGATTGAACAACTTGCCAAGTGTAGGTGAGTTTCCTTGTACCACCATCATCTGTGGCAACTGCCGAAAGCGGAATGCTCTTGCCGACCGTGGTGATCGTCGTATTACCAAGCGAGTTGATGGGTGTAGTAATCGTTGGCGCAGTGTTGGCCGTCGTAGCATTCAAAGCCGGTGCAGAAGTCGGAGCGTGCAGCAGTTGCAGGCTTTGCTCTAACCCGCTAATCGTGCACATCATGCGGTTCTCAAGTTGCTCAAGATTGATCGATCGCGGCTTGCGAAAGAGTTTTCCATGGCGATTGCGGCGTTGGCTGGAGGTCATAGAAAGCCCCGGTTTTTTTGAATCGCGTTCGGTAAATGAACGTCTCGAAGTGGACTCAGTGATGTAAACGATTCGGAGCTGGGGGGGCAAGACACCGGTCCAAATTGGGTTGCATCTGAACCCTAGTGCGCCTTCGTTCTGAGGGCAAGCGAAAAGATTTGAGAATCGTCAGATCAGCCTGTGGGTCGCAAGAATTGACCGCGAAATGGCAACTTTTGAACAGATAATCGCAATCCGCACAATCCATTCAAGTGGCGTAAGCTTCCAGCTTGCGTTGGGTGAAGCGTGGCGTGAGGCAAGAAACCTACCGCCGTACCATGATCATCGATTTCCCGAATGCTGATGGGTTTCTTACCTCAATCCACCCTACTCGCAACTCATCCAAGCCCACTACTCGGTTTTCTTACGAGTCGCCCGCGGTTTCTTGGCAGCCGGAGCTTCCGCAGCCTGCGTAGTCGCCGCTAGGGCTACCACGCCGCTATGCGGTGTCCAACCTTTCTTGACGTTCTCTTCTTTCAGGGAGTCGTAAAGCGATTCAATCTGTTCAAAGGAATTGCTGATGAGTACTTCACGTGCCAAAGCGTCTTTGCGGTTGGGGCTGAAGTCAGTGAAGTGCAAGACATAGGCTGGGTACTCGTCGCTGACGGTCTCTTTATTTGTCTTCAGCAACACGAACTTGCGAACCATCGTTTCGCCTTTGAGTTGTTTCGTGTAGACCTCGCGACGCATCACATCAGTCTTTGGTAAAGCAAATTCGCGAGCGTCGGCATCAATTTGTGCGACTTCAACGCGATCGCTGACTTGCGCGATGCGGACATCAGCCGGATGAGCTTTCTTGTCTTCGCGGACGCGAATAAACTGCGGTGAAATCACAGTCGCAAGCGGCAATCGACGCACTACTTGGTAGCCGGGTTTGTCGCCATTAGAAAAATCTAGCACCATGCGATTGATGGCACCGCCACGAGTGTTCTGTGAGATGATGTCGAGGCAACTGATTTCGATCACCAAATCGGGTCGCACCATCTGGTACGCGACGTGGTCGGAGTTTACCTCTGCGTACTCGCTGTCGACGATCTTATCCTTGAGATCACTAAGCATTTGGCGCCGCAGGTCGTCGCTGAAACCACCGCCAACACGCGAAAGAATATGAAACGTACCATCGGGCCGCATGACGGCCAGCAGCAAATCGTGCAGCATGCCTTGCCGTTCATCGGTCGATTCCGTGAAACCAATAACAACGGCGTCGAGCGTATGACGCGGTTTGACTTTGAACATGCCAGCTTCGTCGCTGCGCACGACCAAGCCTTCTGCGCCTTGTTGCTCGACCCATTCATCAAACTGTCGTTCAACTTCTGCGGGATCTTTCAGAAACTTGGCTTCGACAGGATGCGCTAGCGTACCGTCGCCAAAGAGCCTTTGAATCGTCGACCACGTCTCTGGAAAGTTCTCGCTGCTCGGCTCGCCGTCCAATGAGATGATATCAAAGATCGCAAACCGCAACCGCTCGAGATCCGCCTGTGATTGAGGTTGCCGCGTGACAGCGATCACATCATGCACACGCGAACGGCGCTCTGCATTCTCAACGTACAGTTCGCCAACGATGAGCGCTTGGGTGTGACCGGCAACCAGCAGTTGCTTGCGTATCTCCTCTTGCCATGGCATGCCCATGCGCACCGTACCACCGGGATTGAGCGCGAAGGCTTCACCCTCTCGATAAACCAACACAGTAAATTCACCGTCCACCTTGCGACTGACGTGATAAGTGGCGGCCGGCATTCGTTCGCGAATACTGGGGCGATCCAGCGGAATCATCTGGCCGCTAAGCCGCCGACGATAATCTTGAACCTGTGGCAGGATTCCTGGATCGGCCAACATGGTAGCCGAGCCTACCGAGTAGTTGCCAAGTTTCAACTCCATGCGAGCTTTATCGATCAATTGCGACTTAATCATGATGCAGCCTCCTCAGCGTTATTGTCGCTTTTCGCTTCAGCTTCGAGGACTTTGGGAACCCTCAGTTCAAGGTTGGAGAAGTGCAGCACCAAGTAATATTTATCATCCTGAATCCGGCCTTCCAAGAACCCGCGATAAGGTGTTCCGCCGCGCCGCAGGATGAGTGGCTGATTCGATTTCGGGCCGGCGCCGAGCAGCATCAGTGCATTGCGCTCTTGCAGTTCTTTAGCCATCGCGTAAAGGAAGTCGTACGTTAGTCCATTGATGTGAAGCAATTGCATTTTGCCAGAAAAGACAAACTTGCGAATCGCTTGCTCGCGCGGAATAAAAACGCCCGACCAACGCAGCGGTAACTCCCCCGCTAAATTCGTGTCAGCCAACTTTCTTGGTCGACGCTCACGAACGGAACCATCGGCATTGCAAACCACTTCCCAAAAGCGAACGTTGTGTACGATTTGCCGATTTTTCCCGATATAGACTCGAGCTGTCTCGCGCAGCAAACGTCCAGCATTGTCAAAGTCGATTTCTGGATCACCGCTGATAAGCGCCGTGCTGACCGCTGCCAAATCCCCGCTGGCCGCCATAAGGCAGTCGAGCTCATGATCCATCGTTGATTTAATGAAACGCACACCGTTAGCCTGACGGCTCTGGGCGTCGACCCAACGAATCTGCTTGCGCGAGGCAACGCTGGTGGTGGCGATGACTGCATCGCGACCGCTACTGTTGCTAATGTTGATTTCGGGCATGGTTATGGCTTGTAAGTTTGTAAGGCTGCTAGCCTGCCGGTATCATTGGCTCTGGTTCAGCGTTATGGTCGGAGATTGAGGTGCATAGCTGGATGTTTACGTCACTAGATCATGTCAAAATCCATCATTTCGCCGTCGTCTTCGCCTTCTTCTTCGCTGGTCGATTCGATTACGGGTGAGGCGAGCCCGATAAAGTTGACGTTGGTTGGATTGCCGATTGCAATCATGATCTCGCCAGCGTCATTGGTCAGCAGAAAACCAGCGTCTGCTTCGTGACCTCCGCGATAGCTGTAGGAGAAAGTGAAAATAGTGCCGCGATCAAGTTCTGCTTTTAGATCCGCCAGATCATCTTGGCTTTCGGCTGCATAGACTAAACGCATGTTGTGTTGCAGATAATCATCGATCGAGCAAGTTTCGAACAACTTAATAGGAGCACCAAACGACGAAGGCACGGGTACAACTTCTTTTCCATCCAAATCGACTGGCTTCAGTTGCGATTTGTCACACCAACACCCATCGGCGTCCAGCCATCCGAGCGCCGTCGAGCCGCGTCCAACCAGTGTTCGCCCGTCTTCGGCCAGGGTCGCCAAATCACAACGGCTCCCCTGGTCATCGACCGCTTCCAGCTCTTTGTAACCGTACAATCGGCTGCGATCGATCTTGTTCATTTCGAGCGCCATCGACTTCTCGCCCAGCTGGAATACAAGCGGTCTGGCCAAAATAACAGCTCCAAAATACAGGTTTTGTCGATTTCCCGAAGTCTCAGCAAGAATAACTGCACGTACCGTCAAAATCCAAGCTTTTGTCTCGCAATCGACGGAAAACACACGAACCTGTTACAGATGTTCGGATTGGGGAATCTTTTATCTCCCGACACTGGTGTCAGCGCGAATTGAGAATCCTGCGCCGTTGCCCGGAAAGCAAAGATAGTGACAATACTCTGTGCGTCACGGGCACGCGGTGGAGGGCGGCCATCCAGAATTGGCAGCGTTTTTATGGGTTGAGACTAAATCATGTTCGAGATTGTTGCGGCGGCACCTCCGGATCCGATCCTTGGATTGGGCGATGCCTTTCAAAAAGATCCGCGAGCTGGAAAAATCAACTTAACGATCGGCGTCTATCGCGATGATGCCGGACGCACGCCGATTTTGAAAACCGTAAAACAAGCCGAAGCCAAATTGCTGTCCGATGAAGCGACCAAGGGTTACCTGGGCATCGACGGACTAGCGGAATTCAATCGATTGGCGAGTGAATTAACGTTAGGCGGACTGGTTCCGGCCGAGCGCATTGCCTCGGCTCAAACACCGGGCGGAACCGGTGCGCTAAAAGTCGCGGCAGATTTTATCTTCAAAAGTTTTCCGCACGCTCGCGTGTGGTGCAGCAATCCAACTTGGCCAAATCATTTTTCAGTCTTTGAAGTCGCTGGTCTCGCAACAAAAGTGTATCCGTACCTAGCCGCTGACAAGCGATCTCTCGACTTTAACGCGTTGATCGAAACGCTTGAAAAAGAAGCGCGAGCCGGCGATGTAATCTGCTTGCACGCCTGTTGTCACAACCCTACGGGCATCGATCCAACTGCGGAACAATGGTCCGACATCGCCGAACTGACAGCCCAGCGGGGAGTCCTGCCATTAATCGATTTCGCGTATCACGGTTTCGGTGACGGACTAGAAGAAGATCGCGTCGGCATTAAAGCCATCGCTGGCCAGCACGAAGAGTTTCTGGTGTGCGGTTCGTACTCGAAGAATTTTGGTTTGTACAGCGAACGGGTCGGCGCGCTGCTCGCGATTTGCCCAAACACCGATACCAGCTCCAAAGTTGCCAGCAGTATCAAGCAATCGATTCGGGCCAATTACTCGAATCCACCGCGACACGGCGGCGCGATTGTGGCGACGATTTTGGGCGACGCCCAATTGAAGAATCAGTGGATGTCCGAACTCGCGGAGATGCGGGAACGTATTCATGCTGTTCGGCACCAATTCGTCGAACGTATGCGTGCGATTGGAAGCAGCATCGATTACTCGTTTTTGCTCGACCAACGCGGCATGTTTTCGTACAGCGGGTTGACGCCCCTGCAAGTCGATTGGCTGCAGAAAGAGAAGGCGATTTATATGGTCGGCAGTGGCCGCATCAACGTCGCTGGTATCACTTCACAGAACCTTGACTTTCTCTGCAAAGCTATCGACGAGGCCTCGACCGGCGCGTAGCTCCAGCTGCTAGCCTGAGAGCATGACTCTGGTTAACTGTCTGGGTTGGGTTCGGTCTTGCGCGTCACGGGTACTACTCACTGCTGGTTGGCAAGCTGGACGCTGACCCCTACTTGGCTTTTCACCACGGACAACGTCGCAATGAAATACTTGATCACTGGTGGCTGCGGCTTTATCGGTTCGCATTTGGCTGAGCGACTCATTGCCGACGGACACGATGTCACTATCCTCGACGACTTATCGACCGGAGTGCTGGCCAACGTCGTCAACATCGAACGGCATCCGAATTTTCGCCTACAAATTGGCTCAATTTGTGACGAAAGGCTGGTCACTGAAGTCGTCCAAGAATGCGACATAATCTTTCATCTGGCCTCGGCGGTCGGTGTGCGGTTGATCATGGACAAGCCGATCGAGACGATCGAAACCATTGTCACGGGCACTCAAGTGGTGCTGAAGTACGCTAACCGCTTTGGCAAGCCAACGCTGCTCACATCAACTTCCGAAGTCTATGGCAAGTCAACCAGCGTGCCGTTCATGGAAGACGGCGACCGGCTCGAAGGTCCCACCACCAAGCATCGTTGGGCCTACGCTTGCGCCAAAGCACTCGATGAATTTCTGGCCATGGCCTACTGGAAATCAAACGGTTTTCCGATCGTGGTCGTACGCTTGTTCAACACAGTTGGCCCTCGGCAATCCGGTCAGTACGGCATGGTGATTCCAAACTTCGTACAACGCGCATTGGCGGGTGACGCCTTGCAAGTATTCGGCACAGGCACCCAGTCGCGCTGTTTCTGCCATGTCGCCGACATCATCCGGGGCCTGGTCGGCTTAATGAATTGTCCGGCCGCGTTGGGCGAAGTCATCAACCTCGGTTCGACCGATGAAATCACCCTGACACAGCTCGCAGAGTTAGTCATCAAGGAAACGAGCAGCACTTCCAAAATTGAATATCTTTCGTATGAAGCTGTTTTTGGCGACGGTTTTGAAGACATGCTCCGCCGCGTTCCGTCGATCGCCAAAGCCAAAAAATTGATCGGCTGGACTCCGGAACATAGTTTGAAAAAAATTATTGCGGATGTGGCAGCGCTGTAGTGCTTAGCTTAGTGAATTTTTGAAATGAGCGTTCCGTTGTCAGCAACTTCGAAGAGAGGGCGGTAGTAGTCGCGGCCGAGACCAAATGCGCGGCCTGGCGTCCAAACTAATGCCAAGCCAATGTTCCAGCCTTCGGAAGCATAACGGGGTAGCGCGTCGCTGGGTGGTATCAAATAGGTAGCACTCGTGGTTAGACCGACCTGATTTTGAAGAGGCGTGTGGAGTGTCAGGCCGAGGATCGATCCGGAGTCTTTGGTCCAACCAGCCTGCAATTCGGCTTGGCCGCGCGCCTGTTCGCTAAAACGAAAACGATAAAAGCCGCGATAGCTGTCGAGTGAAGTGATTCTAACACTGGTCGAAGTGGGGCTGCCCCGAAGACGATAAGAGGTGTCGTCAATCTGCTGACTATCCGTGAACCGAAAGCCAATTTCGTGGCATGGCGACAGCAAATAGCTGAGCTCACCTCGCAGTTGGAGTAAGTCGGCTTGGTAGATCCAATCGTCATGTAAATAGTCGACGACCAATCCGCCTTGGAGACCATAGTCAACTCGGCGAAATAGGCCCGTCGTAAGAAACAACTGCTGGCGGTGATCAACGCCTGCTGCGGAACCATCTAGCTGCGAATGGACGAATCGCATACCGAGCTGCGAGCCCATCTGACCGCACAGCAGGCTGGGGAGACGAGTACCGAAGTTGATGCCTTCTTGAAATCCGAAAGCTCCTTCCATTGCTCCCGGCGAATTGCTGGCAGTATTGAGAAAATTGGCGGGCACCGTGAAGCCCACAGCACCAGCCCATAGGTCGGCACGTGTCCAGTCGAATAGGAAACAAGTTGGCGCGCAACAGCAAGCAAATTGTCCGCCGCACGCATCGCAGCCGCCGTAGCCACCCGCGTCGCCAGCAGACGCCTCAGCCAATGTGCCGGCATGGGATTCGATCAAATTCTCTGGTTCGCTCGCAACCTTCATCGCGGTGGGAGCGAGTATCGCTGCGTTCTGTGTGGCTGAGGCTGCACGGACGGGATGGCGCGAAGAGTGGGAGGATACGAGGGGCTGTTTGTTTGCGCGCAACAATCGTGGAGTTGGCTGGGAGCCAGAATTTCGCGGCAGAGGGCGAGACTGCGCGTGACAATCATAGTCGTTGGTTTGCGAGAGCAACCACAGTAGTAAGACGGCTGCCGGCAAAGCGAAGTTCGATTGTCGCGACATAAGAGAGATCCTGACGGCACCATGGTGCGCGCGATCCCTCCGCCCTTTTACTTGTTCGACTGATCGAAGTTGCAGCATGAGAAATCTGCAACGTTTTTACTCAATTTACCGAAGAAAAATCACTGCATGGCGAATGCTAGCGTGACTTTGTCTTGGCACCTTTCGCAGGCCAGAAATTGAGCCATGAACTGGATCCGCTAGCCGAGGAATCGTCGCTCGGCACGGCTGGGCTGCTGGAGCTATTTCCTATTAACAAATCAGCCAGACCTTGGATTGCGAGCGTGATGGGCGCCTTGGGCGCTTGTTCGAGGAGTGGCACGCCGTTGTTGCGAACTTCGACCATGGTGCGATAGTCGTTGGGAATCTGGTAGTAGATTTCGCGACCGATGGTCTCGGTGGCTTTCTTCAATTTGATTTGGCCACTCTCTAAGCCGACACGATTGACAACAATCTTGAGTTTCTCGCGCAGGCCTTCAATCTCGTCAAAAGACATGAGCAGGCGCACCAGGTTTCGCAGGCAAGGCAAATCGAGCTGCGCCACCATGAGTACATCGTTGGCAAATTCGAACGCAGCCAAGTCCGTCGCGCTGAAGCCTTTTGACACGTCAATTACGATGTGCGTGAAGGTAGCTTTGAGTAGGCCGAAAACGCGACGTAACGTTTCAGGGGTGATCAAGTTAATGTCCTGCAGTTGCACAGGCCGTGGCAAGAGGTATAAACCTGAACTGTGTTTGGTCAACGAACGTTTGAGCAGCTGGAAATCGAGTCGGGCGATGTTCTGCGTCACGTCAACTAGGCTATAGTCCGGCATCGTATCCAAGAAGACATCCGCATCACCGATGGCTAAATCTAAATCAACCAGCGCGACAGAGTTTTCTGGATTGGCAGCGAGAATGCAACCAAGATTGACGGCCAAACTGGTACAGCCAACTCCGCCGCAAGATCCAGCTACAGCAATGATCTTCGATGTGCGACTTTTACCATCGACTCCGCCGAACTTACTGTCCGCGATACGGCTAAGGGCACTCATCATTTCTTCGAGTGTGGCCGGAAGAGTCAAGAATTCTTTGGCGCCGGCGCGCATGGCTCGCAGAATCAATTGCCCATCGGAAGTCGCGCTGACGGCCAGGATGGCGCAATCAGGAGCGTCGGTTCGCATCCGCTCCAATAACGCAATGGCTTTGGTGGAATCGGCATCGAGTGCGATCACCCCAACGTCGGGTTTCGACTGAGAAATCACATCTGGGAAGAACTCATAGCGCGAGCACTCTGCTTCGAGCCAGACAATGTCCATGCCCAGCAGCATCGCCTTGAGACGCTCACGAGTATCGTCTTTAGGGTCTACTATGGCTAAGCGGAGTACATTGCTCATTTTTTGATTACCTTAAACAAACCCATTTTCTCCTGTGGTCCTCGGTCAAAGCGAAAGTGCCTTAACGCAGCTGCGGACGGCTGGTCGTTGAAGGACCAACCGGCGGTCGTGCCAGTTTGGGGGCATTGGGACCAACGCTTAGCGCCGATGGATTAGGGACCGGTGGTGTGTTGATCATGCCAGGCGAAGTCTCATATGAATTCATCATCGGCTGAACTTGGTCTTGGTTTTGAATCATCTGGCCGTTGGAGTAACCGTTTGTAATCATGCCTGACTGACCTTGGCCTGGCAGGCAGTTTTCCGTTACGGGAGTTTCGATGTAACCCTTCCAGAATAGCTCGCGTTCGGTTGGGCTTCTGCTGCTCGTGCCTGGCCCACCCATGGGTACTTCGTGAGCGTCCATCGGACCCGCAAAGTTTGGCGTGACAGTGATCAGTAATTCGATCTCGTTTTGCAATTCGCGAGTGGTACGAAAGAGCGCGCCCAGGTAAGGCAGGTCCGCAAAGAATGGCAAGCCGGAATTGATTGATTCGGTTCGCAGTTGAAGCAATCCACCCAGCGCCAGCGTTTGGCCCGCTTGCAGTTCGACACCGGTTTCCAGAAATCGGCTGCGCAATCCCGGAACGCTCGTGCCGTTGATCGTTACACTGCGTGTTGGATCGATTTCGCTAACATAGGGACGCACTTCGAGGTAGATGCGGCCTTCGCCGCGAATCTTGGCTACGTAGTCGACTCGCGTACCGTATTCGCGATATTGAATACCGACTTGGCCGAGGCCAGATGGTACAACGATAGGAATCTCACCACCCACGTTGAAGCTGGCAGGTCGACCGTCGACTGCCGTCAGCGTAGGGTTGGCTAAGACTTTGACTAAGTTGTTTTGCCGCAGCGCCTTGATCGATGAAAAGAACGAAGTTCCCTTTTCGGCAACCCGGATTGAAAAGTTCTGTGTTCCAGTAGTGCCGAAAGTTGTCCCGGCGGCCGTGAGCAGCCCGCCTGCGGTGTTAGAGATGGCATCATCACCATTCCCAAATGCCCAGTCGATGCCGAGCTCTTTCAGTTTCGTGCGCGAGACCTCCATAACCTGCGTTTCGAGTTGGATCGTGTGCACGCCCGTAACGGTCACTTTGTTGATGACTGATGGAAAGTACTGTTCGGCTATATGTACAACATGCTCAACATCGTCATCGCTAGTCACGTAGCCACTGATAATGCAGCCCTTCTGAATAGGAGTGACGACTAAGTGGGTGCCTGGAAAAACCTGCCGCAGAATCGCTTCCAGTTCTCTTACGTCCCCCAGTACCATGACTTCGATCGAGTAGACCGAGTCATCAGCGCCAACCAAATCAACCTGCGTGACTCCGGTTGTCATTGCGGAAATCTGCAAGCGATTGCCGCCCGTTAGTGGAAGGGCGGTGATAACGTTGGGATTCTGAATTCGAACCTGTTTGAAGGGTCGATCAGCGGTGATTTCGCGACTGGTGCTAATTACCATTTGAATCGATTGGCGACCACCAAGAGTCGCTTGCACAGCGACTTCGGAATTGGTGATGCTCCACTGCGAAACGGGAGTCTCTTGGGAGAGCACTCGATCGGATTGAGTGCACGCAGAAGCAAAGAAGCCTGAGGCGAGTGACGCAGCCACGAGCGCTCTGCGCAAAGTTCGTTTTTTTTGCGAGTGAGCCATCCCAGGACATCCTTGTACTATTGGAGTAAAACGCTACGCAGTCGTCCCTGACCGCTTGCACGCTCTACTGGATTGGCGATTAGCTTTTCAAAATCCAGTCGACACGATATGCCGTGTTTTCACCGTCGTACACTTTTTCGCGCACAACTGACCGGCTCGGCTAAACCTATGTGTCGGCTTATCGTTTATCGTCATACGACCCGTGAATGTAGACTTATTCATACAAACCGATCGAACTAGTCGATTTTCGGGGGTTCTTTTGCATTCATGATGTTTGCATCCGTGGGAGGAATTCCCGGGGTTGATCCGGGTTGCATTCCTTGAGCCGGTGCATTCGAGCCATTGGGATATGTCGGCGTGTATCCGCCAAAACCTGAGTAAACATTTCCTGCAGGATATGGCCAATTTGCTTGCGACTGAACCGCAGGAGTTTGCTTGCTTTCCTCCTTGTCCGCATCAGTAACTAATCGCGGCAACTCTTTGTCGTTAGTCCATTGATAGCGCGCCACGCCAGTTGGCGTGACGATGAGCATTTCATTGGGCTCAGTCTTGCTGGCTTTCGCGGCCGGTGGATTGGATGCAAACTGATTCTGAGGCGGAGCTAGCGTTTGAGCTTTCGATCCTGATGATTGAGCATTGGCTCCCGAGGCATGTCCCGAGGATGGCTCGTTGTCACGTTCATTTTGATGCACCCACGAGACGAAAGATTCGCCGTTGTCGGCTTCATTTTCGCTTTCCGCATCCGCGTCTTCTCTCGAAGAACGAAGGCTGATACGCATTTCACCGAGCTTGTTGGCAAGCGTGAGCGCTTCGACTTGAGTTTCTTTGATTTGAAGCTGTAATGTCGATGAACCAGTACTCTGCTTGCTATCGGCTTCACGGGCAGGATTGCCATTGATGGCAAAGACTCTAACATTTCGCATCACCGTTTTCGACTCAGCGATGTTGCCATTGCCTTCCAATTTAAAGGTACCAATGACGTCCACATGATCACCAGGCTTAATGTAGGTGATTCCTCCCGACGCGATGTCGAATACTCGGTAGCCCTTGGGCAACTGATCGCCGAGTCCCTCCCGTGTGGCCGTGAGTTTCGCTTCCATGAAAGGTTCGCCAGCGAAGATATTCTGCTTGATGAACTTACCGTCAATTTGCTCAAGCTTGAAGATCGGGCCCTCAGGCAAACGGCTTTGCGGCCAGCGTTCCAAGACAAAATGTTCGGACGACAGTTTTATACCGCCATCTAAATTCTTTTTGGCTACGTAGATTTCGACCGTGGTTTCCGCCGGTTCTCCGCCTTGGTCCATTACGGCTTTACTGACCGCAACAGCAGCCACCATTCCGCAACCCAACGCCACTACTAACAGAACTAAAGATTTTGCTCGCATCGCCAGTGTGCCTTACACGCTAACTAGGTATGCGGCGAGTCCTATCCTACTGACCCGAAACCATCGCATGGTACTGTATTGCCCTAGGACTCCAGTTCTGGGGCTGAACGCCAATGCTGGCATTAATAGTTTGATTGGCATTTGCATGCCAAAAGCTCCAGCAAATCGATTTGACACTGCACAACTAGAAAATTCGATAGAGCAGACCCAAAGCAAACGGTTTGCCCAGCTCGAAGAGTTTGCCCAACCTGCAGGGTAGGAATCGTCCACTTGGCTGCAAAAAGTGAATGCAAACTTGACGTTAGCCGCAATTTCTTCAGGGGGCTTCGGGAAATCCTGAGATCATGCCCATCTGAAAAGTAGCTTTTTAAATGCTGCTGCGCCGCGAGATTTCTCACGATTTTTGAGAATTCGATTGCTTGAGCCGGTATCGGGTGGCAACAACCTATCAGGCTGCTAAACAGACCGCATCGGGATGCCTCAGTTTCGAATATTCAGTTTGGCACAACGTCCAGCGGAACCAACTGCGTAAACACTCCCATTGGGACTGGTTTCTAAGGCATGAAATCCGATTGTCGAGAATTGCTGCCAGTTGTCACCGTCTTCCGACATGAAACTGCTCGTTGGGCCGGTTGCAATCAAGATTTTTGCGCGTCGATCCAGCGACGCAAGACTCACCGCAGAAACGAATGCACTGGGAGGCTGCGCGGCGAGTAGCCAAGTCTGCCCCAAGTCTCGACTGAGTGCGGCTGTTGTGCTTGAAGTTGCCTCCGGCCTGTAGTCACCGCCGACCGCGATGAGAAGATTTAGGTCCGCGTGAAACGCAATTGAAAACACGCCTGCGGCCGTATCGCTGTGCAAAGGGCAAGGTCTTGCGGTCCAGTTCTTTCCAAAATCGCTGGTGACATAAATTCGAGACCTCAACGACTTGGTTCCACCGGTCCCTATCCAAGCTCGGTCGCCTTTGCCGATGCACAACACCGAATTGCTGGCCGCAAATCCGCCTTCCTTTTCTGTCGCCTGCGGAATGTTCTCCGGTGCAACGCTTTGCCAAGTAAGCCCCGCATCGGCAGTGGTCATAATCAGCAATCTGCCGTCGACGGGATCGCTGAAGGCGATACCGCGCTCACGATCCCAGAAACGCATCCCGTCAAAGAACGCGGCAGGCGAAGGGTGACGGAAGGTCTCTTTCCAAGTCCGGCCACCGTCATAAGTCTGCAGTATCACCGCTGGCGTTCCAGCGCTCGCAAGCGTCGCGGTTTGACCATCCAAGGCAACGATCGAGCGGAACTCGAGTTGATCGAAACCCTGCGGACCACAACTCTGCCAACTTACTCCAGCATCCACGGAACGAACCACCGTCGCCTTAGCTCCGCTGGCCCACAGCGTTTGGTCATCGACCACACTCAGCCCTCGCAGGCTAGCCTCACAGCCCGTTGAACTCTCTTGCCATTGCAATTGCTGTGCTTGAACAACGTTGGGAAGCGTCCAGCAACCAGCTGCTGCAACGCATAAAAAGGTGAGTGCGCGCATCGGAGTTCCATTTAGAGATAGCAACTGGGCAAGGGTTTCGGCAGACAGCGTTGAATAAATCGCAAGATTCGCGAAGGACTGGACAACCCAAGGCAACGCAGTAACTTACTCGACGCTTAGCCAATTTTATTCCAAAACAACCAACTGCGCAGAAACTATTTTTCCGATTCCGAAGTGCTCGACTCAGTGATTAGGTTTTTGAACTCCTCGACTCCAATCACTAAGTTTTTGGATTTATAAGAAACTCATTGGTCTTCTAGAGTGTGGCTATTACTGAGGCTTTGAAGACCGTCGAAATCGAATCCCTTAAACTGTGGTCTTTCAGCCAAAGCACGTACTGCGATATCGCGGCAAACTATATCCGGATCTGTTGCGGCATAAAGCAATGCGATCGTTGCTTGCGGACTGGAGTCCTCCGCAAGCATTTTCAATCGCTTTCGTCGCTCTTTGAACCCAAAAGTGCGGATAGCATCACGCTGTAAATAGTAATTGACTTGCTGTTGCAGATTGGTTACCAATTGCCGCTGAAACTTATGGTCTGCTAGCCATGCGAAAAGAATGCAATATAGTGTGACGAACGCCAGAGCACTTCGGACTCTAAATTGATATTTCATATCAGAATTACCACATCAGCATCGCTGCCTACTCGCGGGGACTTCGCGAACTAGTGCGGCTATTGAGACCGGTCACACTATGCATCGCGTTGGTTTAGACGATCTCGTAATCGCTGTAACTGAGTCGTAAGTTCTGGTACGCTCTCCGTCAATAGTTCTTCGTCTGTGGATACTCTGTCCCCGAGAAGTTCCTGCGGCTGGCAATTCCCCAACATTATCGCTGGTTGGCTCGAATTTTGGAAGCTCAAAGATGTGAAATTCAAAGTTCTCGGTCAATACCAGTTCCATATTCTGATCACACCTCAGCCTGAAACTATGGTGCTGAGCGATCCTTGCCAACCAGTGAGTTGCGAGTTGCGAGATCTAAAATTTGCTGATACTAACGGATTCTAGGTGCTGGCGTTTGGGCTGTTTTGTTGCCTCGCATTGATGCTGCGAGTAGTAGGTTTTCAACCCAGTTATTACTGTAGACCTTTCCCGACAGTCGGTGCGCAGGGCAG
>JANLQO010000475.1:0-46207 GCA_031367855.1 Planctomycetia bacterium
GAACAACTATCGTTTAAACGCCGGTTCGGCAAGAGTTTCAATCTTCACACTTTGGCGGCATTAGCAATGACAACTACGTCCGCACCACGAGCGAGTGCTCGCGGTTTTCTCATCTATCTTGGCTTACTGTTAGCTGGCATCGCAATCGTGATGACTGTACTGCAAGTGGGACGCGACCTAGGATTGCCTGCTGCTTCAAGTTCACCTGCGATCAAGGCAGCCGCAGCGCCTCAAGTTGATGTAGTACTGCACGTGCTTGGGACCTTGGCATGTGTAATTTTCTTGGGGGCGATATTCGGAAGGCTATGCCAGTATGTCGGCCAGCCACCTGTCATTGGTGAAATCGCGGCCGGGCTGGCGTTGGGACCGTCACTACTGGGTTGGCTTAGCCCCGAGGCGATGCATTGGTTGATTCCACCGCAAGCCATCGACCACCACGCCGCAGTTGCTACCTCACTGAAAGTAATAGCCCAGTTGGGTATCATCCTTTACATGTTTCTCGTTGGGCTCGACCTGAACGCAGCCCAATTGCGGCACAAGGCCCGCGCTGCTGTTGCGATTTCGCACGCGAGTATTGTTCTACCTTTCGTGCTGGGGAGCGTCCTCTCACTCTGGCTCTATCCCATGCTGTCGGATCGCGGTGTAGCGTTTATCTCATTTGCCTTGTTCATGGGTGTGGCGATGTCGATTACTGCCTTCCCCGTACTAGCTCGCATTCTCACCGATCGCAATCTTCAAAATACACCGATGGGAACGGTTGCGTTGAGCTGTGCGGCAGCTGACGATGTGACCGCCTGGTGCCTCCTGTCGATGGTTGTTGGAGTTGCAAAAGCGGAGGTGGGAACTGCTGGCCTCATCGCCGGTGGTGCTGCAGCTTTCATTTTGGTCATGTTTGTGGTAGCTCGACCACTGTTGATCCGCTACGCCGCATTTATCGATCGCCGACACGGCGGACGACCGGCTTACGCAATTGCAAGTGTTTACGTGCTTATATTATGCGCTGCTGCTATGACCGAGTGGATTGGTATCCATGCGATCTTCGGAGCTTTTCTGCTTGGGGTCGTCATCCCATCGGAGAGTGGACTCGCCAACAGCTTCCTTTCAAAGCTCAAGGAGCCCGTAACGGTATTGTTACTGCCCGCGTTCTTTGCTTACACCGGAATGCGAACAGAAATAGGGCTTCTCAATAACTGGAGCCAATGGGCGATCTGCGCAGCGATCATAGGGGTAGCAACCCTTGGAAAATTCGGCGGCACATTCATCGCGGCTCGCTGCGCCGGAGAAACATGGCGCGACGCTGGAATCCTTGGGATGTTGATGAATACTCGAGGGCTTATGGAGTTGATAGTGCTTAATATTGGCCTCGATCTGGGAGTTGTTAGTCCCACCCTATTCGCGATGATGGTCATCATGGCGTTGGTCACGACAATGATTACATCGCCAATTATTCAGCTCCTATCCCCGTGTGAAGGCGCTGGCCGAGTTTAGGGTGGCATACTGTGGAATTCAAAACTTAAACACTAACTCTGGTAATATTCGCCGAGCTGTGGTAGCTACTGTCGCCAGACTGTGGAAGCCTTGCAAATCAGCGGCATCCACGCTTTGGCAAGCGTAGCCACCGCACGTTCGGAGAATATTCATTGACGTTCCTAAGCGATAGCCACTTGCGGCGTTTCCCGTTTTGCTTCAACTGCAGCCTTGACAGGCTGGGGATGCAGTTTGACGACCAACACCGGACATGAGGCGAGGCGTACTACGCGTTCGGCTACAGACCCGAGCATTAGGCGCGCTATTCCGGATCGACCATGTGATCCGATCACAATCAACTCCGCGTCTAGCTCCTTCGCACGGTCCGCGACAACACTGCCTGGATCGCCCAATCGAACATCTATTTGCAGCTTCCCAAAATCGCGTTCGGGTAATTGTTGATGCATGCTTTCGAGAGCATGTTTTAGCCGCTCCTCATCATCAACCAATCCCCAGACCACGCCCGGTTCGGTTGGCGTAATAAACGGCAATACATGCAAACAACGAACCAAACTCGAATCGCCCGCGATTTCGATCGCTTTTCTTACAGCCTGCATCGAATAGTCAGAAAAATCAAATGGTACTACAACCGGTCGAGTGATGGTCCAGCTCATGGCTTGCCCCTTTGCTTGGCTAAAAACAACGTAACTACCGTAGCTCAAATCTACATTTTCCGTACCAAACCGGCACACGTCAAAAATCACCCTAAATGCTGTGGTTGAATTGGACGCGGGACTGCTCTTCTGTGCCATTTCGCTCGAAATGGCGTCAAAATCGCTCGCCCGAGCGTGGAAGAACGTAGCTACGCTCGCCAGAGCGTGGACGAAGCATGCAAGTGGACAGCCTCGAGGCATTGGTAGCAACCACCGTCTGGCGACGGTAGCTACGGTAGGGTGGGATTATGGCTCAACAAAAAAATCATCTGCCGCGCTTAGAACCAGATAAATCGGCCTACAAGTTATGGGCGCCGTAAGCTGATGTTGTCGTGCGGGGAAGGGGTGTGTTATGCTTCTGCCAAGGATTCGCCAGAAACACGGAGCTGCCTTGGCAGCTGTAGGCTCCCTTAGGGAGGCGATTTGACACGAATGGATGGCATGATGCCAAGACGGGCTTTCGTAACTGTCGTTACACGCAACTATGCGCACTTCGCCCAAGTGCTGTTGCAGTCTTGCCGCGAGCATCATTCAGATGGCGATATTTTTGTGTGCTATGCGGATCGCCCGCCAGAAACTTGGAAAGAAGTCCTCGCGGACGCGCGAGTAATCTACGGCGATCAATTGGAGATCGATAACTGGCACCGGTTCAGTTTTCAATACACTCCCTTTGAACTCTCCTGCGCCTTGAAACCGTTCGCAATTGCAGAGCTGCTCCGGCGCGGCTATGACGAAGTCGTCTATCTTGACGGCGACATGGTAGTCTATGGTCCGTTGACGGATGTTTTCCAATCGCTCGAACGTCATTCGATCGTACTGACCCCACACTTGATAAGGCCATTACCGGCAGACGGGCAACGTCCACACGAATCCGCATTTTTGGTTTCGGGCACCTACAATGCAGGCTTCTTGGCCGTGCGGGCTGGCGAGACAACCTCAGAATTCATCGCTTGGTGGCAGGGAATGTGTCAGCGTCAGTGCATCGTTGATCTGGCCGCGTCGCTGTTCGTCGATCAAAAGTGGCTGGAACTCGTTCCGGGTTTGTTTGATGGCGTTTGCATTCTTCGCAACCCAGGCTACAACGCTGGCCACTGGAGCCTATCGCAGTTTTCGATTGCTGCCGGCGCAGCCGGCAGTTCCAGCGGGGTTCGCATTGGGGGAGCGCCACTGGTACTTTTTCACTTTAGTGGCATGACCCCCATTAGCCCGCAAGAGTACCTGAGAAGTCAGACCCGCACATCACTTGCGGCCCATCCACTGCTTGAAAAACTTGTACATCAGTATCACGGCCAACTCATGGCAGCGGGTATGAAAACCTGTACCGCGTGGGGTTATGAATTCGAATCACTTAGCGACGGCACTCCTATCCATCCGGCATGGCGCGAAGCGATACGTCAAGATCATCGTCGGTTAGTCAACGTTCAAAACCCGTTTGATGTTGCGACGTATCCAGACTTGCACGCCCAGTTGGTAGCCTTGCAAATGGGAGCTCATAAGTGGCGGCGCGATTGGCGTCTCCAATGGTCAAAAGAACAGGGTATAGCCGGTCGCGTCCGCAAGACCAGCAATCGCTTGAAGCGTGCTTTTAATGGACTTCGTCTGCTTTGGCGTGCTGCCTAGACCGCTCAGCCATCTTCCCATCAGTAACCATCAAACCAAAGGTAATTCCACGATGCTATCCCAAACGCCAGTACGAGTTTTCATTGGCTCGGGTGAAGCGAGTTTGCTAGAGCGGAAAACGCTGATTCATTCGCTTCGCAAGAACTCGCGCCGGGAATTAGATATCTATGTTTTCAACGGCACGCACGACGCGATTGAACACAATGATGAGCCACCCGTGCGGGCCAACCTGCCGTTGTGGATCAAGTATAGGAATTATACCGAATTCAGTAACTATCGCTGGCTAATCCCGGCCATCTGCAATCATCAAGGACGGGCGATCTTCCTGGATTCCGACATGGTTTGTGTGGCGGATATCGGGGAATTGTTCGACACCGACATGCGAGGCTGCGCGATGCTGGCCAAAGCAGAAGCCTACAAAGGCAAGCAGAGTTGGGGAATGAGCAACATTTTGTTCGATTGCTCGCTGTGTCATTTCGATTTAGAAAAGATCTTTCGCGCAGTCGATCAAGGACATTTTACGAATACAGAATTCCATCAAATGGCTCCCGCGTTCCTCGCCAAGTATCCGTTCACGCTGGGAAAACTTGGTTCGAATTGGAATTCATTTGATCACGTGGATGAAAAGACAAAGCTCATCCACTACACCAACTTGCGAACGCAACCATGGAAATTTCCGGGCCATCAACATGAAGCCTTGTGGTTCCAATATTTTAACGAGGCGAGAAAATCAGGGTTGATCACGCATGCGGATATCGACAAGACTCTTGCCCGCGCCTACGCTCGCCAAGACATTACGGATCCTGTTTCGCCGACGACGCTAAAGATTGCAGGAGGCACGTTGGGAGTAGGTTCGAATTCGCCGACAGGTTTCAAAAAGTTGAAAAACAGACTTCGAAAACTGTTTGGAATCAAGAAGCAACATGCTGCCTAGTCGCGTTGTCGCCGTCCAAGGCACCGCTCAATTGACGTCCGCTTTGGCTGCTATGCGGGCTGTCGATCGTTCCCAACCGTCCGATGCCATCAAAAATCATCTCATCGTGCATGATCTCAGCGCACCGCGCAATCAGGCTGAGGACTTTGCCAATTGCTTGTGGGAACTGAGCAAACAAGCCACCTCTTGGGCTTCGATTCGCTACGTCACGCCAACCGATCTTCATCGATTGGATGAAGCCCTTATAAGCGGTGGCTGGGCGGTGGCCTGTCGATCGCTGCGCGAGTTGTTGAATATCGACGCTTGCAGTCAGCTGCTACTTGGACAAAACCTGCTGTTCATCAATAAATTGCTCCAGCAGAGCTACCCACTTGCCAAAACGGCTTGTTACGGTGATGGAATTGGACTGAACTTCACCTGCGACTATTACGACCCACGCAGGGAGCTGCGTGGACTGCGCGCATTCGAACGTTGGCTACGAATGAAGTTCAAAGCAATACGTGGGGAGTTTGTGTCCCAGTCCAGGAACCGACCGCATTTGAGAGCGAACGCGGTCGAATTTCATAGCTACTATCTGCTGCTTGCTAACGGTTTTGATCAGCATCTGTCGCATTTCGAACAATTGGAGGCTGCGGATTTTCGCGATTTGTTTGCAATCTTCTCAGAAAGCCTGCCGCGCTATTCAAAAGCAACTTGTGATCAACTGGATTCAGCGCTCGATGCCGCAGATCAAGTGGTTGTCCTGTTAACGTCGAATTTCTCGGAAACGAAACGGATGACGCTGGCAGGTGAGCTGGAATGCTGTGTCGAACAAGCGCGCAGGCAATGCCACAGCGCCAATGCCTTGCTGATTATTAAACCCCACCCTCGAGACTCGCAGGCGAAAATCGCGGCAATAGAAAACGAGGCAATAAAGCATTTTAGACACGTGATCGCCCTGTCGGACGTGTGGACCTTTTTTATTCCCTTCGAGTCGATATTTGCCCGCTTCATTGCCTCGAATCCGCGAATATCCGCTATGACGAGTGTGGTTTGCAGCAGTAGCGCGTGTGTTTCGCTTGAGCTGCTCTACGGGAAGAAATGCGAGCTCGGTTTTGGCCGCGACAACATCACTAAGCACTTCGCTGTTGCGTGGCAGGAGCTCCGCCAGCGACACGAGGAGGACCTGCATCGGTTGCTAGCAAGGATTCGCCTTCAATTTCAACCTGAGGAAGATGGGGCAGACTGCGTTCGCGCGTTTAAGCCATGATTAATCTCAACCGTGCTACCATTTGCGTCGATAAATAATGGTCGAGGCATAGAGAAGGAGTGTAGAGCAATTGTGCCGATTGCAACCAAAAACGATGGGGACAATCGATCTACACTAGGCTTTGTCTCAAAAGGGGTCTGACCCTTTGGAGGGGATGCAAAATCCCTGACAAAAGACATGCTCGGAGAGGATCTGACCCCTTTTGAGACAAAGCCTAAAACCGTGCCACGCGAAAATGAAAGTTCAATGAACCGTTAGTGCTCATTGGCAAAGCGAGCATCATGCCGACGCGGGAACCTTACCCGGTCATTCCGTTGCAAATGGGCACGGTTTTCTAAGAATAAGACGGTTTTCAGAAACGATTCGCAATGTTGTGGTTGATGGTACATATACCCAAAACAGCTGGGACTAGTTTTCGAAAAGCAGTGCGCGAAATCTTCGGTGAATCGATGCTATTGGACTACTCCGACAAACCTTTGAAGGTCAGTCGTTGGAAACGCAACTGGCGGACTTGGTTGCAAGGTCGCCGGTCCAATGCACTTGCGATAGCTGATAATGCTTGCATTTTCGGTCACTACATGCCGCTCAAGTACAGCCGCCTGATGCGCACGCGAGAATGTCGATTGATCACCTGGCTGCGCGATCCGATTGAACGCATGGTGTCGCATTACCATTTCATTTTCGAGCATCATCGACTGCGGAAGCTAGCGCCCGGTCAGAGTAAGGTTGTGGATGAGAACTGGACCATGGAACAGTTCATGTTCAGCCCAACTTACCTTAACTTCTCCTGTCAGTTTCTGTGGGGAGTAGGGTTAAAAAAGTTCGATTTTGTTGGCTTGGTTGAGCACTACGACGCAGACCTGTTCGATTTCGGAATGCAGTTCTTTGACCGGGAGCTGATGGCACATCGAGAAAAGCAGAGTCCTATGCGTGCACCGTGTCCGTTTCTCGATGATCCGCAAGTGCGTCGAATGGCTGAACGGTTTCATGCTGGCGATATGCAACTCTATCGCCAGGCACTTAAGATGCGTGCAAAGCGGCTACTCAAAACTTCCCACAGCCTTGCCAATCCTCATACTCGAGCCGCAGCTTAGTTCTTTGATGTATTCGAGTTGCCAATTGCCCCACAAGTCGTCGAGCTACATGACGGGATTGGGACCAACGCTGCAGTCGTTTACCTGGACCGCAGGCTGAAAACCAAGCCCATTCTTCGTCACGATGCTTATTCATTCTTGGGAACCAATGCTTTCCGCCCAATACTAGGCCGCCATGGGTACCACTTCATATTCACCAGCGGGTAAGAACTGTTCGAAGTAGATTTTCTCGCTCTCCAACATAGGCATTCCATCGAGCTGCCAAGGCGCGTATTCTGGTCCGTATACTTGATCGTAGAGAGGATAACGCTTCTCGTCGAGATCAGCGAAATCGTGTATGCACAAGACTGCCGGATTTCCCCGCACTGCAGCATACTCTTTGACATCGGAACAGCGAACGCAGCCAAAAAGTCGCTCATAAACCTTGGCGTGTTTGGGATGGACTGCCAACATTAATCGGTCGATACCGCGCCTGCGGGCGGTTTGGATGAGTAGACTAATCATACTCACAAGAGTATCGAATCGCAGGCGTTTTTTATCCGGATCGATGGAACTGGCGAGGCACGAAACCTCGGCCATGCGAATGCCTTGAGACCGCATGTTCTCAACCTCGTCCGCAAACAGCGATTCCATCGGCAATCCAAAATCCCCATCACCGACAAGGGTTACCGTAAAATTAACTTTGCCATTCAACTTGGCAATGAACACATCGGTTGTGTCCAGCAAGTGGTGTCGCATGACACGCTTACCAACTCGATTTTCTTCTGTTAAGCCAGCCCGGCAATACACTTCATGGGCCAGTTGAAAGGCTTGCGCGCGCTCTGCATGACGGTCGACCACTTTCATAACTGGCTGGCTGGCTGAATCAGCGTACAGACTGGCGTCAGTCAGTCGATTCCCCGGCGAGAAAGTGCCTGACACATGTAGGTCGGAGTTTTGAATCGCGAAACTTGTTGTTGACAAATTGAGCATGACATCTCTCCAAAAGGAAGCAAAGGGGAAAAATTTATTAAGACTCTAGATGCCCATTCATGAAGTAAGTGTCGATCGGAAATATCTTTTAGCTGATTCCCCTGTTCCTTGCGGATTACAGGGTAGAGGGAACCTTGGTGTTGTCAGTGTGAGTAGGCGGATTCAACGCCCGCTTTCCATAGATTGGTAAAATCAAGTAACTCGCATACTGAATTGACTTGCACCTGCAGAGTGGCTGCCGGATCCTGCGAATTGACGCGCACGATCACCAGCTCGGGTGCGATCTCGTAAGCACGCGAATGCATCAAGTTCAAATCGGGGCAATTCTCCGACGAGTGTATCCAGACATGCACCTGTCGTTGAGCAATTAACGCCAGACACTCGAAGAAGTTGCAGGACTCACCAACAACTTCGACGTCGGCATAGTTCGCCAAGCTCTGTCTCAGGAGTTCCTTACAGAGTTGTGGTTCAAGCGACAGCAGGACTCTTGTTTGTTTCTTCATTAGCCGACTCATTAAAACTGGGTAAGTGGTAAGGGCTCACAAGCAATGGATCGAATTCGATTTCTGGATCGATCTACTAATTGCTAGGATTGTGAAGCCCAACCCTCTCAATCACAATGATTCTGGGGAACCAAAAAGATTCCCCAAAACGAACCAGGTAAAAGCAGTTCCTGCGAACCCGTCCTAGGAACGACAAAGCACTAGCAAACTGCGAGAAAAGTAATCCGATGCGTTAGTCTTGCTGCCGGTCTTTTGTTAGTCGCGTACCAGGCTTTTGTCTCAAAAGGGGTCTCACCCTTTGAGGCATTGATGCACCGAGAGGGGCAGATCCCTTTTAAGACAAGGACTAGTTCTGGATCCACCAAGAACTATCGACCGGTCGACACGAGCAGCGTTTGAATTGGCGAGCATCCGACACCTAATGCAAAAAAGTACGTGACGGACACTGTAGGGATGAGTTGATTCGAGCCGTCGAAACGTAAAGCGTTTTTTAGACCCATGTTCCGCAGAGAATTAGCGGAGAATTAGCGAAAAGGGAGGCGCGGATTGCGCGCCCGCCCGTTCTAGCTAGACATGAGTCAAGTATTTGCGCAAAGACAAGGAGTGCCGAGAGGGTCAATGCCTATGCAGCAAATTTTCCTGTTGCGCCATAACAACCGCTTCCACACGGTTTTCCACATTCAGCTTTTTGAGAATGTTGTGAACGTGATTCTTGATCGTAAACAGTGAAAGAGAAAGTGCTTTAGCGATTTCCTTGTTGCATTGACGTTCAGCAATTAGCTGAAGCACTTGACGTTCTCGACTAGTCAGTCGACAGGTGGTACCGGAATCGGGTATCTGCCAGGCAGATATTTTTCTGGCTTTCGACAATTCGGAAAACATTGTCTTGGCGAACTTCGGACAGCAAAACGTTTCACCTAAGAGAACACTCTCAATTGCGAGCTTAAGCCCTTCCAAAGTGGACTGTTCAAGCACACAACCACTCACCCCCTCGGCAATGCATTCAACCAGTGATTGATGATCACTGGGTACTAATAGCAGAACTTTCACATCGCGAAATGAAACCGCTTTCACGAGGTCGATGGCCAAATTGTCTGGCAGATTCAAATCGAGCAAGATGAGGTCAGCCTCATCGGCCACAATGTCCTCCACTCGATTGACTTGCGTGTGATCAACCGATACGGCATCGTCGTTACGGATAGTTCGCAAGTAGTTCGTAAGACAATCGCGGAAGAGAACATTGCGGTGAAGAATGAGAATTCGATTCATGAAGTTGCCTGGAATGGTGACGTAGACCTTATTAGGTAACCGACGCTGAGCACGCTAGATCGCGAGCGATTTCCTTTAAAAAAAGTTCCTCAGTGTACTTACGATTTTGCTGAGGATACTTAACTTAAAAAGGTGACCGCTTGGGAATCTAGGTGACCGCTTGGGATTCAAAGCGTGCTGTAAAGCATCGATAATGGGCTTGGACTAAGCTTAACTTCAGTGGTTCCAATAATATCTGATAATTTAGAAATTTTACTTACGTTACATCCTATTAGGCAATCGGGGGACTTTGGGTGGTCTAAACCCTCCAGTTGGACTACGCGGGTGAGGTTGGGAACATTTGGCAAGCCCGACACCTACAGATTAGTCGCAAGACGATTTCTTGGACAGAAATACGTACTGTCGGATTTTCACGTTTTGGCTAGGCGGCCAGCCTGGATAAGCGACTTGCCGATGGCATTTTCTTAGTGCGGTCCGGAGAGCGACGGTTGAGCGGGAATGTTGAGCGGGGGCATTGAAGGCGATTGAAAATCGCCGTGTGCCGCAAGGGGGCGAGACTCCGGCGTCCCAAAAGAAGCGGCAAGTCTCGGATTAATAAGCCGCTAACTGTTCTCGTTTCACACCGTGGTACGTGTGTGCCGTGTTTTGGAACGCGGGCGTCTCGTCCGCTGAACCTGCGAGTTGACCCGACATCCCCCGCTGCCAATTCCGGCCCTTTGCTAGCGACGAGTGGGATCGTTTATATAATCCTGGTGCCTTAATTAATCGTCAAACTGTTGTAACGCCAAGAATCGAAGATCATTTCGCGCTTCAAGACTCCATTGAGTTGGCTCTAGACGCTCGTTTGCAATGGGAGTGCCGAACAGTTTTTCATCGAAGATAGTTCCGCGAATACGACGGAATTCGAGGATCAATGCAACTGCAGGATTTCCTTCCGCGTACGGACAATTCGAAAGGCCGCCAAGAGTCTCAAATCCAAAAGCGCGCATGTAGAATTTTGCATGTCGTGGATGAACAGCCAAAACCAGCGTGTCAATTCCGCGAACTTGCGCAACCTGCACAATCAGTTGTGCAAGTAGTTCAAAGACATTGATAAATCGAATGGGCAAGTTCCGCCGGTCGGCTAAACTGCCAATCTCTGCGAGTTGCAGACCGGATTTACGCAATTCCGTAAGTTCCGTTGCGTACATTGAATCCATGGGAAGTCCGACTCCCGTATCGGCGACCATAGACAATGTCGAGATTACTTCATTTTCGCATTTGGCAACAAAAACTTCGGTCGTGGGCAGCAGGTGAAAGGGAGTCACCCGTAAATGACTTGCGTTTTCGGAGACAAGACCAGCTCTCAGGTAGGCTTTATACAGCAGTCGGAAGGCAGCCAGAAGATCCGTGTAATTTCGGACAAGCTCAACCTGAATCTGGTCACGCAGACGAACCTGGGCCTGCGGAATCTGTTGTTCCAGATTCGAAGGCGAATGAGAGTTGACCATATTAGTGGAATCCGGTGGATAGGCAACGCTGACGACCATCGTCGTGATTGAATTCAGCTTTTCTCCAGAACTTTCCCTCCGAGAGCTCTTGCACTCTTGAAACCTAGAATGGGATTCCCGTTTATTCTTTAGCAGCTCGTTGGAAAACAGAGCATTTGCCACGACGACAACGGTGAGTTTGACGAATGCAACGATTAACCGACTCGTGCTTTGTAGAAATTGTCGTAGCCCCGAGTGTCGCCAACCCGCAACCGATCGTTTCCGGCAGAAGCGAGCCACTTATCGAGACATCCCCGCCGTTAAAACGGTTAAGCGACTTTGTTTATAATCAAACAGGATGCTCTCATTAGCGTCCCATTCACGTCGATCATGGTGGGGAAAGAGATTTCTAGAGGAATACGATGTCTAAAATAAGCAACTCTAGATCCCAATTTCTTCGAATAGGGTTTATTCTTGTCAGCTGTTGGGGCTTGATGGTTGCGTTGCCATCGATCAAAGAAGTCCGAGCTTGGATACTGCTGCCGCTGTATGTTCATGACGAAGAAGCCGCGGGAGATTTAGCTTACGTCATGGCTGATGGAAGCGCTTACTGGGAACGACTGCGGGCGGCATCGGATCTGTATCACATGCATCGAGTCCCGATGATCTACATACTCGACCAGCCAACTCCAGAGAGATACAACTTTGTAAGTAAACGTTCCGAGTCGGTTTCCGAACGAGCCATTGCGTATCTCGAAACCTTCGGAGTTCCCAAGGATGCAATTCGGACGGTGGCGGCACAAGACAATGCTCTCATGGGGTCACTCAGCGAAGCGGAGGCAGTGCAGCGGTGGCTACCGAAAAACGTCGGCCAAATTGTCGTAGTAACATCCGCGCCTCACACGCGACGAAGCCAAATGTGCTTTCAGCGTTCGTTATCTGCTGACGTGCAGGTCAAAATGTACTCCGCGACTATTCCTGTGCATAGCGACGAATTGTATGCCCCGCTAAGCCACGAATACTTCAAACTGTTCGTGTATTATTTTCTCGCGTAATCGCTTTTCGGTAATCAGAGTTTGGCTTTGCTGCGTTCGAATGAATGGATTTCTAAGGCACGCCTCGAATGATGGCTGGGCCGATTAAACGCGTGAAAGAAACGGGGAGCCGCTGCCATATTTGGACCAACCGTTGCTTGCCATCCGAGTCAGGTCGCATTTCATCCGCTGATCCTTTGCGAACACAGTACTGCCAATTTGCTGGATAAGGCTGCGCTCCCCACTGGGATTTAAATTTATAGGTGCCACTCTCCAGGCTGCTTCGGCCAAAATCAAATGTGCGGCTGCCTCGTTCGATCGCCCGCTTAAGCAAATTGCGATACATCCACATGTTCGCATTAGTGTGATTGTAAGCCCTCAGACTACTCGCGCTGGGGACCTCTGAAACACCTCGGCAGTGTACCAGCAAGCCGCCGGCGATGGCGATGTCATTCTTTCTGACGATGCAAATCTCTGCTTCATTGGGGAAGGCGTTGAGTATCTCAGTGAATAGTCGCTTGGAGAAAACGGGTGTTCCAAGATCGCGCATGTTAACCGCGAATACGCGGTAAAAATCATCCAAAAGTTCGAAACGCCCCCAATGAATCGCCAGATTGTGTTCGTTTGATTTCTTGATCTGACTGCGCAACTTCGACTTGAAGGAAGCATCGAGCTCGGCGTCCGAAGCTGGCAAACCGAGGCGCATGTGCACCTTGTCGGTACGACAAACGGTGAGTCGTGGATGTACGATGGGATGCTCTAAACGTAGCTCAAGGTACCGAACGTCCTGCTCATCAGCCAATTCGCAAGCGCGTGTTACCAATCCGGACGCAACGGACTGATCGCTGGCCCAAGGGCCGCCGGTATTGAGATACGGCAAGCTGACGAGAAATTTGCCAAACAACAAGCTCTGTACCAAAACCAGTGGCAGAATTCCGTTGGCGACGCCATGATCGTCGCGGTGAATCAAAACAAAGGGCTTGTGTCTCAGGCCCCTGCAGATCGCTTCTAACCACGCCTGACTATGTCCATTCAATTGTGGGTACTCGCCCCCTTGAAGCAATTCAGGCCAGGGCTGGGTATTTTTTAGTATTTCAACGGTCATTTATTCGCGACGTTTTGGCTTCTACAGAGAGTGCGTCGAGCGGCATGACGCGGATTTTTTTGAAGTTTATTTCCATTGAGTTCATGATTTCGCTAATCATCATCCTCATCTCCATCCAAATCTGGATGCAGTGGATCGTCGGGATCGAAGAAGAAATCGCCTAGACCCAGCGGCATCATTTCAGCCCCCATGCTGCGTCGATTGCGTTCCGCCAGTACTTCAAGGTCAAGCGCATCGTCGCCCAAACATAACTCGAGTGCTTCGCGCCAAGCGATGTCTTTGGCCACGGGATGCGAGGGATCTTGAGCCAACCGCTTGAGCGCGAATCGCAACAAATTCAGACCATCGCGCGCCGAAAAGTCCAATTGTAATTCGTGTGATCGCTGTAGAAACTCAACGGTCATCGCCAACATGTCGGACTCGGCGAACGGAAGGTGGTATTGCAGAATCGCCAACTCATCTTGCCGATTGGGAAACCCGAGCGGAAGGGTCGGTTGCAGGCGGCTGAGAATGTAATCTGGAATCTCATAGGTCGAATCGTCTTGATTCATCGTTACAGCACAGCGAAAATTGCGGTGCGCGTGTACCACGATGCCCGCCACGATCGACTCGGTATATCGTCGCTGATCGAATAGTGGGGCCAAACTGGCCCATGACTTTTCATTCATGCGATTGCCTTCGTCGAGCACGCATACAGCGCCGCGAATCATGGCTGTTACCAGCGGCGAAGCGTGATAAGCGATCGTCCCACTTTGGCTGAGCACCGGCGTGACCAGCAAGTCTTCGGGCCGCGTGTCGGCAGTACACTGGAAAACATACAGATCCTGTTTGCGTTCAGCAGCGGCAGCCATGGCCAACGCGGTCTTGCCGATACCCGGGACGCCCACCAGCCGAGGCGTGAGCGGCAAGTCGCTTTCGTCGACGACGATCCAGCATGCGAGCAACTGCTTTAGAACCTCGCGCTGCCCGATCCATTCTGCCCGATTTGTCAGCGGCGAAGCCAACCGTAATCGAACGCCATCAATTTCCACTGCCTCAAGGCTCATGCGTTGCTGCTCTACGAGAGGTTCAATTCAAATTCTTCACAGCCTGCAATCTAATACTTTCAACGTTCACCGCCAACTAGGCAGGCTTGAGGGTTTATGGTGCGAAGGGCGCGGTGAATCCACACTCCGATTCACGCCCTTCGAAGACTCAGGGGCGTGCCACCCGACCCTAAGATCTTGTCTGGGCAGAGCACTTATGCTTCAAAACGCGAGCATATACTAGTGAGCATATACTAGTGAGCATTATGCAATCGTTCAGCAACCGCGTCCCAGTTCACCACATTCCAGAACGCTTTAATGTAATCAGGGCGACGATTCTGATAATGCAGATAATAAGCATGCTCCCAGACGTCCAAGCCAAGCAGCGGAGTTCCACTGATGCCCGCGATTGCTTTCCCCATTAACGGGCTGTCCTGATTCGCAGTGGAACCTATCGACAGTTTCCCACCTTCAATGACCAGCCAAGCCCAACCGCTGCCAAAGCGAGTTGTCGCGGCGGCGGTGAACAACTCTTTGAATTTGTCCAAAGAACCAAATGTCGAATCGATCGACGAAGCCAATGTGCCGCTCGGCGCACCGCCTTTGCCCGGCCCAATCACGGTCCAGAACAATGAGTGATTAGCGTGCCCACCAGCGTTATTGCGGACCACCGTCTGCTTGTCGTCTGGAACAACGCTCAGGTCAGCAATCAATGCCTCGACCGCTTTGCTTTCCAACGGACTGCCCGCGAGGGCATTATTCACGTTGGTGATATAAGCCTGATGGTGTTTGCCGTGATGGATTTCCATCGTCTTCGCATCGATGTGTGGCTCGAGCGCATCGAGCGCATAAGGGAGAGCTGGAAGCGTAAAAGCCATGGGAATGGGCTCCTGTATCGAAGGGGATTTTTGTGGGTGCGCAAGAATCGCAGTACCCCAGCACAATAGGCTGAAACCCCAATTCTGGCAACCCGTCGTGGCGAGTCCGGTTACTGGTTGTCGCCGAGGATGCCTTGGGCTTCGAGGATGATTTTGCCTAACTGGACATCGATGACGCGGTCTTTGGCTTGTTGGCGGCGAGTGAATTCTTCTTGAATGCGTTTGAGCCGCTCTTGAAGCCGGGCGAGTTCAAATTGCTGGCGAGCGAGCTGCGCGTCGTACTCCTCGCTGAGCACAGCCTTAAGTAACTTTTCACTCGCTGCGGCTTGTTCGCCTTTGCCATCTTCGGCTTTAAGAGTTTTGATGGCGTCTTCTTTCCATATCTTCAAACTGATGGTGTCCTTGATCAGTTTGGCTGTTGCGGGCGACCACACCGGCGACGCTTTCTTTTCCGTTTTTGACTTCGACGGTCTGGCTGCTGACAGTGCCTCCAAGCGAACATAGTTTCCCTGAGAGCCCTGAGGAGCGAGGACTTCGATGCGAGTTCGACCTGCAATTTGCTCATGATCCATGATGAAAGCGATGACGACGCGCATATCGGACATTTCACCCATGCTCGAACCCATCCCCATGCCACCGGACATGCCGCCCAAGCCGCCACCGGCCATGCCACCCCCGCTCATTCCCATCATGCCCTCGCTCCCGCCCATGGCACCAGCCATGCCCGGTGCACCCATGCCGCCATACATACCACCGTCCATCCCACCCATGTCACCTCCCATTCCCGCCATCATGCCTCCAGCACCGGACCCCATGAAACCACTTTGGTTCAATGGTTGGATCTGAAGCGAACTTACGCTCACTGTATAGGATCGAACTCGGCTGGCGGTAAGTGAGACACCGTCCAAGGTAAATTCGCTTCCGGCCCCTGGGTTTGATGTCATCGCGGGCTGGCCGAAAGGATCGCTTAACGGTTCGCCACCCGAGGGCGGTTGGGGCGGTTGGCTGTTCGCATGTTGAGCAAAACTGCAAACCACAATGGAAAGTAGCGCGGCATGTGCAAACATGTGTTTGGTCATCTGAAGTTCTCCGAGTAGATTTTTTTGAATCGAGTGATTTTGTCGACTAGGGATTGAAGAGCTCTCACGGCGGTTGCAAGTCGAGGTGGGTCTCTAGCGAACGCATTTCCTGCTCGAGCATTCGAAGTTCAGTGTCCAGCGGCTCGAACGGTTTGATTTCATCGAGCGTTAAGTCTTTGGTGGACAGCGCTTGCAGATTCTGTAAGCTGCTATTCAACTGACTTAGTAGCCGATCGATCATCTGCAACTCGACGAACGAGTAAGCCGAAGCGGTTGCATTCAGATTGTCGGTCACCAGGGATGTAGTCGCTGATGGGGTCGAGTTCCCCACGTCGCCGGAGCGGATGAACGATTGCTTGGATTGAGCGCCAGCCTTTGTCCACTGGCGAACGATGGGAGCCCCGGTTGCGAAGATCGCAAGACAAGTTAACGATCCTATAACGAGTACAAGTTTGCTCCTGCGAGATTCGAACCAAGGACGAGCAGCGTGCAAGCGGCGCGGCGATTTGGCTAACTCGCGCAGTTGATCTCGGACCAACTCGGCTGAGGCAATTCTGTGTTTAGCGTCTTTGGTTAACAGCCGATCGATCAACTGCGAGACTTCAAGCGGCACTCGCGGCTCGGCGGCACAAGCTGGCCGATGGCGTTCATGACAAATGCGATTCAAGATCGCCATCGGCTCGGGGGCTCGAAACGGTGGGTGGCCGACCAACATCGTGTACAGCACACTGCCCAGCGAGAATAGATCGCTGCGCTCATCGACGCTGTGACCGCGAGCCTGTTCGGGCGACATGTAATCAGGCGTCCCGGCTAGAAAGCCACTGTGGGTGAGGCTCGCGTCATCGAGAGCGCGAACCAAACCGAAATCAGAAAGCAAGGCACGCGAACCATCGGCTTCCAACAGCACATTGCCAGGCTTGATATCGCGATGAACCAATCCATGGCTGTGTGCGAGTGACAGCGCGTCGGCCAATTGGATGCCGATTTGCAGAACATCTTCCACCGGCATAGCGCCTCGTTGCGAAATCCGACGTTGCAACGTCTCGCCGGCGATGAATTGCATCACCAGCGCGGGGACTTGGCCGTCGGTCACTACGTCGTACATGGGCACAATATGTGGATGCGACAGCGACGCCACCGCGCGGGCTTCACGAATGAACCGTTCGCGCGCTGAACCGATGGCAATCAAATGCAGCGCAAGAATCTTTATGGCTACGGTGCGATTTAATTCGGTATCGTAAGCGCGGAAAACCAATCCCATTCCACCGCGACCAACGAGTTGCTCGAGTTCGTACCTGTTGATGCGGCCCAACAACTCGGGGTGACTCGGGGGCGCGAGCATTTGCTTTAATTGGTGCGATTCTTGGTCGGTTAGTTGATCTGCGTGGCCGGTCGTTTGATGGCCCGTCAGCGCACAGACACGCTGAGTTACGCGCGATTCGATGGCGGATGCTTCGGTCGACTTGATGGATTCAGCGGACAGGAAATTTTCCGCTTCGTCCCACCACTGCGACCCTCCCGCGAGAAAGCTCAGCGTTTGTCGGCAAGTGTCGCACCGTTCCAAGTGCTTCGTCACGACCGCAGCGGCGTCGGCGACTGGATCGAGGCAGTCGACGAGTTGTTCGACGGAAGGGCATTTGTCGGAATGTGTTGCTTTCATGTTAGGTTGGCTCCACGCAGCATATCGGCCGTTGCATCTTCTCCAAAGCGTTGCTCAAGCTGCTCTACTTCGCTGCGCAACAGCTTCAGTACTCGACAGCGCGCGACGTACACGGTGCCGACGGCCATCGATAGCTGAGTCGCGACTTGTTCTGGAGCCTGGTGTCGGATCGCGGTCAAATCGAATGCAGACCATGTGTCCGCAGTCACTCTTTCGCGGACGCGACTAGCGGCCAGTTGAAATAGGGCAGAGCGGTATTCCAGATCGAATTCCTCAGCTCCGTCCGCATTGGACGATAAATCCGCCGCTCTCAGCCAACTGTCGCTGACCAACTGCGTCAACGGCCGCTTGGCGCGGCCAGCACAAAAGTCCGACAACAGATTGCGCGCGATTCGGCTGAGCCAGGTACGGAATTTTGCCTGAGCCGGATCGGGTTGGAAGCGCTCGATGGCTCGCGCAACGGCGAATAAGATCTCCTGCGCGACATCTTCTGCATCGGCGGATTGCAGCCCCCTTCGCAGTGCCAACCGGTAGAGGGCCGGCCCGTAGATACTAGCGAACTCCTGCCAAGCCCGGACGTCATCGGGTTCGGCCAATCGCAGTATGAGACTAACTCTGGTTTCAGGAAATTCCGCCATGATTCGCTCTCCACTAGTTACTCTCCCAGATTCAATCGCGACCTTACAGTTAGACTGTGAAAAATTGCGGAGATTTGTTGTGTGGAACCGTGGCGACGCTGCAGGACTAGCGATTGACGGGTGATGGAGCGTTTAGCGACATTTGGGAGGGGCGAGCGTGATGCCCGACGTTTTCCGCTGCAATCCCCACCCGGAGGCAAGCACTTTGGAGAATTGGAATTACACTGCTGTGCGGTGGATTCGGATTATTGGGCAGTGACCACTCAGCACATACGTCCACTTCCAAAATTACTTTCGAAGCGTTACAAAACACGCAAACGCATCAAACTGCAATGGAGTAGAGATATGACGGCTGACAGAATGATTCGGGCAAATCTTCCCAAAGGCGAATGCCTATGCGATTATTGCCCAGCCAAGTGCTGTCGCTATTTTGCGTTGCCGATCGATATTCCCGAGACTTTGAAGGATTTCGATTACATTCGCTGGTTTCTGCTGCACGAAAAAGCGACCGTATTCGTCGAAGACGAGCACTGGTACTTGCTGGTGCACACAGTCTGCAAGCATCTGCAACCGGACAATCGCTGCGGAATCTATCTGACACGCCCCGAAATATGCCGCGAGTACTCGACCGACAACTGCGAGTACGATGACGATTGTGCTTACGAGAAGTATTTCGAAACCGCCGAGCAAGTGGCTGAGTACGTGGAAGCCACCGTCGGTCGTCCCAAGCTGGACGCCATTCGTTCGCCTGAGCCAAGTGGCCTGCCGATTTTGGCATAGGTGTCGCGAAAAAAGAGGGCACCAGGCGAGACTTCTTTCCGTTGCTGGGTCCCCAAGCGTTCTGCCGAAGGGCAACGGACCAAAGCAAGCCGCATTTATCCAACGGATGAAAACGTTCAACTTAGCCAGTGGGCGTTCCAGATCGATTGGACAATCGTTCTACAATGTTTTTGTCAGCCCAGGGATATGCCACCCGACCCTAAAATGTAATCGACAGAGCACGACTAGGTTCGGTTGATGGCAAGCTGGAAGCTTACACCCCCTGCCAAGTGGGTTCCCAGCCCTTGCGATAGGGTTTCGTGATCCACTGTTGCGCCTTGTCGTTGTTCGTAATCTTGAGCGATTTGGCATCCCACGCAAGTTCTTGGCCAGGAAACCGAATGCCGATAGTGCCAAGCAGAACCGTTTCAGTGAGAGGCCCAGCATAGTCGAAATGGGATGTGGTTTCGCCGACTCCGCGACAGGCATCAGCCCATTGCGTATAGTGATCGACCTCTGCGATGACAGGGTATTTGCCTTCGGGAAAGATCTTGGGCATATCGACGTGCGGAATGACCAGCGTGCCCTTGTCTCCGATCAGCACCGAGCCGGCGGCTGGCAGTTGGTAATCTGCGGGAAGGTCACCGAGTTGTTCCCGCGGTGGAAGAACGCCCACGCCGTCGTACCACGAAACGTTAATCGATCGCGCGGCTGTGTACTCAGTTCCTTCGAAAACAAAGTGGACCCTAGCACGGTCGGTCCATGTCTCGGGCATCATCTCGGGCGCTTGAGCCGTCAGCGACTTGAGTGTATTCAACTTCAAAGACTTGAAGACTGGGTCCAAAATATGACAACCGAAATCGCCGAGTTGCCCGGTGCCATAGGCTTGCCAACCGCGCCAGTTGAAGGGATGGTACATGCCAACTTTGTAAGGCCGTTCCACTGCCACGCCTTGCCATAGATCCCAGCGCACGTTGGAGGGTATGGGATCGGATCCTTGAGGTCGCGGAATGTGACGTGGCCAGGTAGGTGTGCCACTCTGCCAGGAATGTACTGCTTTCACTTTCCCAATCAGTCCCGAGTGAACCCAATGGACGGCTGTGCGATAAGCGGAATGCGATTGGATTTGATTGCACATCTGCGTGACGGCTTTGTGTTTCTTTGCTGCCAGTTGCATCTGGCGGGCTTCAAAGACGGTATGCGTCAGCGGTTTTTGGCAGAAGACATGTTTGCCAAGTTGCATAGCGGCAAGCGAAATCGGCGCGTGCATAAAGTCCGGTGTTGAAACCAGCACACCATCAATATCTTTGGCATCATCGAGCAGCTTGCGCCAGTCATCGAAGCGCTTTGCGTTAGGATACTTTTCTGCAGCTTGGCCTAGGTGATCCTTCGAACTGTCGATGTTGCAAAGCGCGGCGACTTGCACTGCGGAGCTAGCCGCGACACCCGTCAAGTCGCTCCAGCCTTTGCCACCGGTTCCGATGCTGGCGATACGCAAGCGATCTTGCGCTCCATAGACGCGCGAGTACTGCAGCGCGGGCAGTGTGATTGCCGCGCCAGCCAGGGTGGTCGACTTTATGAACGAGCGGCGATTGCAAATGGACATGGCGGAACTCCTAAAGATGGGACGCAGTGTGGGGTAAGCTAATCGCCAGTACAGAAAACACTAAGTGTGTTCGTTTAATTTTACCGCCTGCCCAACGGGCCGTGCCACAGTGTATCGATGGTCGATAACGCGGGGCGTTGCCCAAGCGGTTAAACGATGGCTCGCATTGAACTTAGGTAGGTATGTGCTGGCGATCAGCGAGAATTGTCGATGTCATTCTAATGTAATCGCCAGTGCTCGAAGGAGATTGTTAAGCCGAACTTAGAAAAAATGTTCCTGCTGTGTTAGCCAGTGTTCAAGGCGAAAGGTAGCGGATGAAGTTGCGAATCGGCTGGCCGGGGACGTAAACCGTGGGCTGGCCAATGATGCCGCGACCAATCTGCACGTTGTAGTTTTCTTGGCCAAGAGAAAAGAAGGGCGAGTAACCGGAGTTGTTGGGCGAATAGGTGCCAGGAGTCAAATTGGGCGTAAGTGTTGGCGGTACATAGTTGCCGGGAACTGCCCCCGGTGGTGGAAAGGTGGCAGCTCCGGGTGTGCACGGGTACTGCGTTGGATAGACGCCGACAGCCGGTGCGGTTTGGAATTGCGGCAGCGTGGGTTGAGTGTTGCCAACCGCGGCCGAAAGTGGAGCTTGGGGTGATTGGACCGTGTTCTGAAAAGCAACCGTTCTGTAAAGCGAGGCGTTGTACGGAGACGTAGGGTAGTTCCCATTGCGTGGCGCTGGCGACACGAAGGGATATCCGGTTGCAACCTCGATCCGCTGTGCGTTGGGGCCAAATCCGCTGGGCATCGTGGGTGTAACAGGACGTAGATCATTGCCTTGGGAATAGGCATTTTGCGGGTTGTTGTTCTGCACCGCGCGGAGGTTATTATCAGCGGTGCTGACAGTGCGGTAGGGCGACAAGCTCGGTTGCGATTGGGGCGGCAAGACCTGTGGCTGTTGGCGTGCAAAGGGATCGTATGCCTGCGGTTGCGGCGGTGGAGTAACGGCTTGATTGTAGGGTTGGTTATCGTAGGCCGCCGGCGTGTAATTGGGTATTGAAGCGTCGCTCAAGCTGACAGATCGACCACCGGGCAGAGCGCTTGACATACCGCTGGGCAGAGGCAGCGGCGGCGCGCCCACGTTGTCGCTGGCGAAGTTGTTTGCCGACGCATTTGCGTTGGGATAAGTTGGCAGTCCCAATTCAGTCCCGGGCGATTGGAAAAACGCCGATTGAACCATAGCTGCCTGGGCTTGAGCACTGCGTGGGTTTTGCGTCGGGGTAACGTCGGGCTGAACCGAGCGAGGGGAGACTTGCCAACCGCCGGTGTATCGCTTGGCGCCGGAAGTTTTTTGCGAAGTTGGATTTGGGCGAGTTGTCGGTGCCGACTGTGCGTTGGCTATGTTCACGAACGAGAGACTTTCGCAAGCCAGTAAGATGACGCAGAACGAACCTAGAAGCCTATTCATTTTGCCCTCGCACGAGTTGATGTGAGCGCAGACCTTTCCTACAGACACATGGCGGACAATAGGAGTTAGTTTTGATGGCGTCTAGTGCAGTTTGTAGTGGGGTAAGCATCCTGCTTGCCTGCGATGTCCTAGGAGAAATCGCAAGCTGGAAGCTTACGCCACTTTAGCGGCGTTTGTGTTTGGGTTCTTCGACATTAGAAATTCGACCGAGAATGTTTTCCATGATAAGTTGTTCGAGTTCACGGTCGCGTCCGATTTCGTACCAGCCGAGCGTAGATTGTGTTGGCAGTGATAAACCGGACACTGCGTCGCTGGCAACATCCTGTTGTTGCGAAGGATTGCTGGCGGTGGCAAATTGAGGATTGTCGATGTCTTCTTGTTCTTTGAGCACACTCACATCGATCAAGTAACCAGTTGCTTCGGGCACAACACGCACTGTGGCAGTTCGGCGTACCGTTTGAAAAGTGCTTTGCATGCGTTCGAAACCACGCGTTGTATCACGGCGCCATGGTTCAAACGTCGTGCCACTCACTTCGGGATAGCTTCGCAAGCGTCCTTCCAGCCAAGTGTTATTTTCGCGCCGCGCAGGGCTTTCGCTAGCGATACGAAAGTAGTCATCGACTGTGTCCACGATCTGTTGCCAAAGAAAAGTTGGATCGACTGCGCCGACATGCGCCGGATTGGAGACAGGTACCGTGATGGGAGGTGGCGGACCGAAATTTTTTGGCCAAAAGTGTTGGCAGCCGATCGAAGCACAAACCGCCACAACCAAGCTCGATACGCCAACCCTCAGGAGTCTCTTTCGATGCAGGCTGTTGGGTGCTATTGCAGTTCGGAGCATAGAAATCCGGTTTTGCTCGATGCGGTTTAAGCGGGCTAAGCGGCTTCGGCGACCAATCCAGCTTTGTTAAGGACTGGCAGCCCGAGCACTTCGCGACTGAGGTTACGATAGTCTTCGGCGCCGTTGGATGTGGGTGCGTACTGGAAAATCGACTGACCAAAACTCGGAGCTTCCGCCAATCGAATGTTGCGACGGATGCGCGTCTGGTAGAACTTCGCACCGGCCCAAACGCCTTTGTTGTTCGAATGCATGCCCAGGAATTCGTCGACATCACGCGTCACTTCTGCGGCTAAGCGCGTGCCCGATTCGTACATACAAAGAACTACACCGGAGAGATGCAATTCAGGGTTCAATCGCTTGGCGACAATCTCGATGGTCTTCAAAAGTTTGCTCAGTCCGTGCAACGCAAGGAAATGCGGTTGCAGGGGCAAGAAGACTTCGTTGACGGCGGTCAAGGCGTTCAAAGTCAGAACGCCGAGCGACGGAGGGCAGTCGAGAATCAAATAGTCGAATGGTTCGTCGTCGAGTTCCAGTTTGTCACGCAGGATGACTTCGCGACCCACTTCGCCCGCCAATTCCATTTCAGCGGCGGCCAAGTCGAGGTTGGCGGGAATTACCGCAAGATTATCGTTGATCCAACATCGAGCGTCTTGAATGCTTGCGTCACCACACAAAATGTCATAAACACTCGGCTGATCGTTGACGACAGACAGTCCGAGGTGCAAGGATGCGTGCGCTTGCGGATCAAGGTCGATCACACAAACTCGCGAGCCCTGCTCCGCCAACGCAGCGGCCAAGTTGACAGCAGTGGTAGTTTTTCCGACACCACCTTTTTGATTGATTACGGCCATGGATCGCATCGTGCAGCACTCCTTTTTGTTTAGCCTGAATCACAACTTGGCTGGATTCGTAAGAATCGGCTGTGAACTCAGAATTAAATGGTGGGTATTCAGAAGGGGCTCGGGATTGGGTCATGAGGCACCCGTCAGTCTGCGATATAGCATTCCGCTGTAAGTGTTGCCAGAGAAGTTGGGAGCCTTTTTGCATGCAATTTCGTATTGCAAGCCCCGCCGAGAGGCCCGCAGCGGATTCGCCAAGCGGATTTTTGCGACTTGCAAATTGAATGGAGGTCGGCGAAAATTGGAAGTATCCCGCAGCGCGCGAAACGATTGTCCAAATTCGCGCCCAAACCCGCAATTCGTCGTAAAAGCACGCATAATGTTGGTTGCTTGCGCGATTTTGCGACACCCACCCAACTTGGACTTTCCTAAAAAGCGAACTTGAATGCCCCTGCCGAGGATATTGACGATTTTTGTCTGGACGCTTTTTACCCCGGCCGCAATGGCGTTCGATGTAGGATCGATCGAGTTTTTTGAAAGCCATGTGCGGCCGATTTTGGTCAAGCGTTGCTACGAATGCCACAGCGGTTCGGCCAAAAAGTTGGAAGCGAAATTGCGGCTTGACCATCGCTCATTTATCGTCGCGGGTGGCGATTCCGGACCCGCCATCGATGATGGAGCCGCTGGAGCGACGAACGTGGCCGATAGTCTGTTGATGCAAGCGGTACGCTACGAAGCCTTCGAGATGCCACCCAGCGGAAAATTGCCGGAGGAAGAAATTAAGATTCTGCAAAAGTGGATTGCAGACGGTGCTGTGTGGCCAGAAGAACCCATTCCCGAAATCGTTCAAGCGAAAGAGGCCTTTGATCTCGTCAAGCGTCAACACGAGCATTGGGCCTGGCAACCACGCATCGATCCGATGATTCCTGCTGCGGATTCATGGGCCAACTCGGCTATCGATAGCTTCATCGGTACAGCTATTGCGGCTCACGGCTTGAAGCCCAACCCGAGAGCGGATCGTGCAACCCTGGTGCGCCGACTTTACCTCGATCTACTTGGGATTCCCCCAACGGTGGCCGAGTTAGAGTCGCATCTGAACGAACAGGACGCGGGATGGTACGAAAAAATGGTGGACGGATTGCTTGCATCGCCCCAATTCGGTGTCCGCTTCGGACGTCATTGGCTCGACTTGGTCCGTTACGCTGAGTCCCGCGGGCACGAGTTTGACGAAGACGTGCCTGGTGCAACTCATTATCGCAATTATGTAATCCGGGCAATCAATGAAGATGTACCCTATGATCAATTCATAACCGAACAGATTGCGGGCGATCTGATGCTTAAGCCGCGTATCGATCCAGTTCACGGCTGGAATGAATCGCTGATCGGGACCGGATTTTGGCATTTGGGCGAATGGGTTCACTCGCCAGTCGATTCGCGCAAAGACGAAACGGATCGCTTTGATAACATGATCGATGTGCTTTCAAAATCCACGATGGGTTTAACCGTGGCCTGTGCTCGTTGCCACGATCACAAATTCGATGCGATCGGAACAGCTGACTACTATGCGCTTTTTGGTTTCTTGCGCAGCAGTCACTATCGCATGGTTCGTTTTGAAACCGAATTGGAGCATCGCCAGATCGAGCACGAACGTCAACTCGCACGCGACGCAGTACAAGCGAGTTTGCTAGAGAGACTGCAGGAGCTGCTCCAGCGGTGCGCTGAAAACCCCGCTTTGAACGACATCCTTTGGAAGAAGATGGCCGAACAGCGGTCAGACGGCAACACGCCGGTTTGGAAGTTCGCTACACCGCTAGCAACCGGTGATAGCAGGCTGCGCACGGATTACACGAATTCAGCTGCGTGGATTTGCGACGGACCTGGATTTGGTGCAGGGCCAGTGTCAGCCCGTTCGCTTGATCTGCAGCGTGGTGAGACAGCGACTGCTCGTTGGCAGGTTTTTCCGGCCGCGCATTTTGATTCCTACTGGGCGGGGCTCAAGTCGACTGCTGAAACGGTGAACAGATTGAACAATTACAGTCAAATCGATACCAGTGGACGCACGCTGCTGACGCCGACATTCGAACTGACCTCGGGCGAGTTGACTTACTTGATCCGCGGGCAGTGCCAAGCGTTTGTGGCCGTCGACTCGATGCGTTTGCTGGCGGGTCCATTGCATGGCGAGACGCGGCGCGAGTTCCGTGATGATAAAGCGCTGCCGGAATATCGCTGGGTGACGCAAGCCTTGCAGCGTTACCAAGGCAAACGCGTGCATGTTGAGTTCGCTCCCATCGATGGCAAACCGTTCGAAGTGGTTCAAGTTATCGATGGCCCCGCGCCTGAGCTGAGTGCGATCGATGCTAACACCGAGCCGCTCATGCAAATTTTGTCGACCGTTGAGCTGGGTAAGGCGGACGCAGGCAGTGTCAACAACGCATTGATTTTAGGGACGGCCTTGGATGCGATCTGTGCCAACACGGGTAATTGGTTGTCCACGGAGTTGCCAGCGTCGGCGGCCGATTGGCAATCAGCCATCCATGCTTGGAGACATTCGCTGGACAACTTGGCGGCCAAGACGCGCTGGGAATCGAACGTGGCCATGGCGATGATTGATGGAACGGGAGAGAATCATCCGATCCTCATACGCGGCAGCCCAGACAGTGATGGCCCCATGGTTGAACGGCGGCTGCTCGAGGCGCTGGAGGGTTCGGCGATTTCAGATCCCGGCAGTGGACGGTTGCAATTAGCGCGAGAGATAACGGATTCGAATAATCCGCTCACCGCCCGCGTACTTGTGAATCGGCTCTGGCATCATTTACTAGGACGCGGGATTGTCGCAACGACCGATGATTTTGGAGTTCAAGGTCAGCGGCCAACCCATCCAGAGTTGCTCGATTTTCTGGCTTCGCGTTTAATCGATCATGGCTGGTCGGTGAAGCGAGCCGTGCGCGGTATCGTAACATCGGAGACCTATCAAATGAGCTCGGCGGTGGCTCAGCCAACGGAGGATAGCGACCCGAGCAACATGTGGCTGTCACGGGCGCGTGTACGTCGTTTGGAAGCAGAAGCGATTCGCGATACGTTAATGCGCATCGCCGATCGATTGGACGTAAAGCTCGAAGGGAACAGCGTCCCGGTCCATTTGACAGAATTCCTCGAGGGACGCGGTCGCCCAGGAAAGAGCGGTCCAGCGGACAGTGAGTTCCGTCGAAGTATTTTCATTGCGGTACGACGCAATTTTCTGATTCCCATGATGTCGACGTTTGACGCTCCGAATCCGTTTAGTTCCATGGGACGCCGGAATGTCTCGAGTGTACCTGCGCAGTCGCTCACTTTAATGAATGACCCGCTGGTACATCAGTTGGCCAAGGATTGGAGCGAAACGATTCTGGCGCAACCGAATACGACCGATCAGCAGCGGCTGGATACAATGTACTTGACTGCGTTTTCGCGCCACCCAACGCCCGCAGAACAAGCTTCTGCACTCGAATACGTCGCCGCTCAAGCCGCACTCAACAGAACTCAGCAGTCCGTTTGGCAAGACGTTGCGCATGTCTTGATGAATATGAAAGAGCTGATCCTGCGGTTCTAGGATTTTTTGCACGCAACCCTAACCCGATGGGTTGAAATTCGCTATTTTCGTGTCCTGCTTTTGCTTCGCTGGCAAAGCCAGTAACGCACGGTTTCAAAAGTACTTTGCAAGTCGAAAACTTACACTTGGTAAACTGATGATTTATTCGCGACGCGATTGGCTTTCTCGAGCTGCAAATGGTTTTGGTTCGGTCGCTTTGTTTGCGATGTTGGCCGAGCAAGTTCGTAGTGAAGCGCGCGCCAGCGGACTAGGGGCAACGCCGTTGGCTTATCCGCAACGGGCAAAAAGCATCATTTTTCTGTACATGGATGGTGGACCTTCGCAGGTCGACACGTTTGATCCCAAGCCGATGCTGGTGAAACACGACGGAGAGGACCCAGGCAAGTTCTTCAAAGTTTCGCCGACTCAGTTCAATAATAACGGCACGGTGCTGAAGAGCCCCTGGACCTTTAGCAAACACGGCCAGAGCGGCATCGAAGTCAGTGCGCTATTTCCGTATGTCGCCGAGCACGTGGATTCGTTAGCCGTGATTCGCTCGATGACTTCGAAATTTCCCGAGCACACCTTCGCGAACTACTTTTTGCACACCGGCAGTGGTTTGCAAGGGCGACCGAGCATGGGGGCGTGGGCCACCTACGGTTTGGGTAGCGAATGTCAGGAGTTGCCGGGCTTCGTGGTGCTCAATGGCGGCTTGATTCCGCCGGGTGGTTTGGATTGCTTTGGGAATGGATTCTTGCCGGCCTCCTACCAAGGATCTGTGCTGCGGCCCACTGGCCATGCGCTGGCAAATGCGATTCCCATCGAAGCCAGTTCTGCGCTCCAGGAGGATAAATTATCGCTGCTGAGAAAACTCGATCAATCCACGGTGGCACGCGAGGGTCGGCACGATGAACTGGAATCGGCGATCAAGAATTATGAGACCGCTTTTCGAATGCAAGCAGCCATTCCCAAGCTGTGCGACTTGAGCGACGAATCGCAAGCGACGCTCGATTTGTACGGCGTCACCAATGCACCTCAAGTAACACAAACTTTTGCGCGCGAGTGCCTTTTGGCGCGGCGTTTGGTTGAACGCGGTGTTCGGTTTATCGAGTTGACTTGTCCATCGGTTGGTCATGATCGTTGGGATCAACACGCTAACTTGGTCGAGGGTCATACACAGAATGCATTGGCTGTAGACCAGCCAATAGCGGGCCTGTTGGCGGATCTCAAGCAACGTGGGATGCTCGATTCAACGCTGATTGTGTGGGCGGGCGAATTCGGTCGCACTCCGTTTGCGCAGGGGAAAAATGGTCGCGATCACAACCCATTTGGCTTCACGATCTGGATGGCCGGTGGCGGCATCAAAGGAGGTGTCGTGCATGGGGCAACCGACGAGTGGGGTTACCACGCGATTTCCGACAAATGCGAAATTCACGACTTGCACGCAACCATGCTGTACTTGATGGGTCTTGAACATACGCAGTCGACCTTCCGTTTCGGCGGCCGCGATATGCGTTTAACGGATGTACACGGCCATGTGATCCATCCCGTGATCGCCTAGCGTCAGCCGATCGCCAATCGATGTTTGCCTGCGTCGCTTCGGCTGGATGCGATCGGTTTAATGTTCGACATCGCGTCCGAAGTTGTAGTGTGGGGTGAGGTACGACACCCGTTCCGATATTTCGGCCATTGCCATTCGAAGTTGGTCTTTATCTGCCGCAACGATTTTGGTACAGGCAATGAACAAATCGTGATTAAGGAACACCTGCATGAAACGCATTTTCTGGGCAGCATTCTTGACCCTTCCCATTCTTGTTTCTGCGGTATTTGGATGCCAAGAGGGTGGTAAGAAGACTCATTTGATACAGGACAACCCGCACCTCGATGCTCACGCTAACATCAAACCCGTGGACAACTCCGAGGGATTTTTGGATTTACTGTGGAACAGTTTTTTCGAATAAACCCAACGTCGACTTGCGCTCAACTTTTTAAGTTGCGGTTGTTCGCTCCAAACGAAATCGACCAATGGTAACCGCAACCAGAACAAGACAAGGCCCGGTTAGTAAGAACAGCGAAGACGGTTCCGGAATGGCGGTAATCGTCCAAACCTGACTGTTTACGACGACGTCGCCATTCCCCCCGAGCAAGAAGAGCGAATTGTTGAAGGCCAAGAGTGAGGACGCGTGGCGTGGCGTCCACACATTTGAAAACTCGACTTTATCCCAATCAGTGCCATTGGAGGAAACCCATACATCATTCAGGTTTTGAGTGTTGTATCCTCCAATGACCCAGATTTTCCCATCATAAACGGCACTTGAGAAAAAACGACGTTCAGACCAAGGAGCGCTACTCACTTCAAGATTCCAAGTTATGCCGTCTTCCGAACTCCAAATATCGTTGTAGTTACCTGCGTTGTTATTGGCCAGATTCTGGTCGTAGACTCCTCCTCCGAGTAACCACATCTTTCCATGAAAAGTAACAAGACCTCCAAAGGAACGTGGAGCCCAATTCGCACTAGCATTAACGAGCTCCCAATCGTTCCCATTTGAGGACCGCCAAATGTCATTCGATGCATGGCCCGCAAGGTCGTTCGCGCCCCCCATTACAAACATTTGATTGTTGAAAGTAGTCGAAAAAGCCCCAGCTCGTGCGCTAAAATGACTGGCTGAGTTGTGCGATTGCCAATTCTCCCCGTCTTCCGAGCTCCAGATGTCATCAAACATGGCATGGCCATCAGTCCCTCCCATGACCCACATACTGCCACCGAGCGAAAAACCGAACGGCAGGTTACGTGGCTGCCAAACCGATGAAACAGGTTGGGTGTTTACCCAATTAAATCCATCCGAGCTTTGCCAAATGTCATTCAATCTCTGTGCAGGATATCCAAAGAAGTTTGTGTATCCACCCATCATCCACATTGAACCGTTGTGCTCAATTCCGAGAGCTGAATCACGTGCTGGGAATTGGGCGTCCGTATGCCTCTCCAAAAAGAATTCGGCGTGCGCAATATTGGCAATGCCTACTGATGCCATCCAAAAGGTAAAGTATCGAAGGAGATGGGGGAGGGGATGCGAATTGTTTAATTGCAACATTAATGAGTGTCTGTTATTCCGCAAGCAACGCGGAAATGGTTGGGGCATAAATTAGAAGCATTTCTATGCCGGTTTTGGGCAGCCGAGTAGGTGCATGCTGGATTGATCTTAGCCGTTACCCGGGGTTTGGGAAGTATGGAAGAAACTGGCATTTCTCCGTGCTCTTGCTCAGAAATCTGCACTCTGAAATATGAAATTTGCATGTTGCGGATGGAACCCCGAAAGGTACAGCTTCAAAGAAGTTCTCAACTCGCTAGGCAAAATGCATTTTCAAATGACGCCCGGTCATTGACTCTGGGCAGGCAGCGACTTGTTCGGGAGTGCCCTGGGCAACAATGCGGCCGCCTTGGGCGGCGGGACCGGGGCCGAGGTCGATGATGTAATCTGCGGCGGCAATCAGGCTGAGATTGTGTTCGACGACGATCAGCGAATGACCGGCTTCCAGAAGCGCGTTAAAGCAACGGAGCAAGGTGGCGATATCATGTGTGTGCAGACCAGTCGTAGGTTCGTCGAGCAAAAACAGGGTGCGGCGCTTTGAGGCGGCGGATAGGTGAGCTGCGAGTTTTAAGCGTTGGGCTTCACCGGAACTGAGCGTCATGGCAGACTGGCCCAGTTGCACGTAATCCAAGCCCACAGCGGTCAACACCTTCAATTTCTGCTGTACCTTGGGGGAGCCGCGAAAGAATGCGCTGGCTTCGCTGACGGTCATTCGTAAAACGTCGGCAATACTGCGATCGCGGTAGCGGACGGCGAGTATCTCGGGGCGATAGCGATTGCCATTACAACTTGAACAGGTCATGGTTACATCGGCGAGGAACTGCATATCGATTTGTAGCAATCCATCGCCGCTGCAGGTTGGGCAGCGGCCCAGTTCGCTATTGAAGCTGAAATGACCGGCTGAAAAATTTCGGGTCTTGGCATCGAGGGTTTCAGCGAACGCTTGCCGAATCTCGTCGAAGGCTTTTACATAAGTCACCGGATTGCTGCGCGGTGATCGGCTTACAGGGCTTTGATCGATCACGATGCAATCCTCAACCTGATCGACGCCGGCAAGTTCGTCGAAGGGCAAGCCAGCGATTTTCTGTTTGGTCAGTCGCGTTAAGAGAGCCGCCGCGAGCGTGTCTTGAACCAATGAACTTTTGCCGCTGCCGCTAACTCCGGTCACAAGGCAAAGCAGGCCAAGGGGAAAGCTGACATTGATGTTCTGCAAATTATTACCACGACAGCCCTTCAAATCGATCGAGCCGCGACCGGCTTGGCGACGCAAACTTGGCACAGCGATATCCTTGCGGCCGCTCAAGTAAGCTCCTGTTAGGCTGGTCGGCGATTTGCAAACTTGTTCCACCGTTCCAGTGAACACGATCTCGCCGCCGTGCTCGCCAGCTTTGGGGCCGACTTCGATGATATGATCGGCTCGATTGAGTAGCATCGGTTCGTGTTCGACAATCACCACGGTGTTGCCACGATCGGCCAAACTGGTAATGGCACTTGCGAGCCGCTCGACGTCCTGTGGATGGAGACCGACCGATGGTTCATCGAGCACGTACAGCATGTGTACAAGACTAGAACCGAGCGCAGTCGTCAACGCAGTCCGCTGCGCCTCGCCACCGCTAAGTGTCCGCAAGGTTCTCGCCAACGCGAGATATCCCAAGCCAACCTGCTGCAAGCAGTTTAAGCGTAAAAGCGTTTGTGAAAGAACATTGGCTGCAATCTGCAGTTGGCGTTCTCCCAGCGACAACGCAGCCAGCATTTCTGCCAATTGATCAACCTGTAACTCGCAAAGCTGCGCAAAGTTCTGCCCAGAGACCGAATAGGCCAACGCATGTGGATTCAGTCGACGGCCATGGCAAGTAGCACACTGAGAGTAGGAACGCCAACGGCTTAAGAACACGCGTACGTGCATCTTGTATTTCTTGCGTTCAAGATAAGCGAAGAACCCGGCGAGTCCTTGGTAGCCGACGGTCGCATCACCCTCAAGCACACGTCCGACTTGCTTTTCAGTCAGTCGGTGAAATGGCACGTCGACCGGTACCGCCAGGGCATCTGCGATATCGAGCAACTCGTCGAGGTAAGGCTGGTAGCTGGGCGAATTCCACGGAGCGATGGCTCCTGCTCGCAGTGATTTGCGGTCGTCAGGAACGATTAACTGCCTGTCCAAGTCGACTGTGTCGCCAAATCCTTCGCAACTTGGGCACGCGCCCAGGGGACTATTGAAATTGAACAGGCGAGATTCCGGCGAGGGGTAGTCGATTCGACAAACGGGGCAACGAAGTTGTTTACTAAATCGAGCCTCAAGCCACGACTGGCCATCGACGGTCTGCCGGGCAGTGGCGATGTTCGCAGAGTCAACATTCGTGAGGACGGCGTCGTTGCTTTCGATCAACAGAATTGCTTCGCCCGCGCCATGCTGAAATGCAGATTCGAGGCTCTCGGCTAATCGCTGTGAAGTGTCGCCACCCTTGATGCGATCAGCGATCACTAAAACGCGGCCATTGACGGGCAGCGATGCGCCAAGTTCCTCGCGCGCGGTGCTTCCGATGTTTAACGTTTGACCACTCGCAACCAATCTCACAAAACCCATCGCTTGCAGATCGGCTAAGACGCTGGCGCGATCAACCGCATCTTCCCAATGCGTTTCAAAGCCGATGATGACTTTGACGGGCGGCAGTTCAGCGACTAATCTTGCCACCGCCTGAGGATCCTGTGACGTTACCAGTTGTCCACATTGAATGCAGTGCAGCGTGGCGACCTTTGAAAACAGCAGCCGCAGATAATCAAGTGTTTCGCTGGCGGTGCCCACTGTACTGCGATTGCCACGGGCGGTGCCTGTGCGGGTTACGGCAAGCGCGGGCGGAAGATGATTGATAGAATCGTAGTCGGGTTTATCGAGCCGCTGCAAGAATTGCCGCGTATAGGGCGAGAAGCTCTCGATGTAGCGGCGCTGGCCCTCGGCATAGAGCGTGTCGAGGGCTAGCGAAGTCTTCCCCGAGCCGCTAACACCGCAGATCGCAACCAGCTTGCCGCGCGGAATGTCGACGTCAATATTCTTGAGATTGTGGACTCGCACGCCGCGAAGCTGAATCGGTGCCAATTCGCCCCTTGTTCGATTTAGTTCGGGCGGAACAATTGCCTGTAATTCGCTCTTCGGCTTGCGAGACTTCTTGACGGGCATTCCATGTCCGACGCTCCACCGTCGCTTTCATTGGTACTCATTTCGCGACGGCGGAGCGCCGCGGCACGATGCTAAACGACTTCTTTGGAATCGATCCAGCTCATCAGCTTGCGCAGGCGACGACCGACTTGTTCGATCAACAAGCCGCGATCGCGACGGCGAGTTGCTTTAAAGGCCGGTGCGCCAGCTTTGTTTTCGAGGATCCACTCTTTAGCGAACTGACCGTTTTGAATCTCGGTCAAGATTTGCTTCATCGTCGCCCGCGTCTCGGCAGTGATAATGCGCGGGCCACGGGTATAATCTCCGAATTCAGCCGTGTTGCTAACGCTATATCGCATGTAGCTCAAACCGCCTTGGTAGAACAAGTCGACGATCAGTTTGAGTTCGTGCATGCATTCGAAATAGGCCATCTCCGGTTGGTAGCCGGCTTCAACCAGAGTGTCAAAGGCGGCCTTCACTAGTTCGCTCACACCACCGCACAGCACAACTTGTTCGCCGAACAAGTCGGTTTCCGTTTCTTCAGCGATCGTAGTTTCTATTACTCCGCCGCGGGTCGCGCCGATACCCTTGGCATAGGCCAAGCCGAGTTGGCGCGTTTTTTCGCTGGCGCCCTCGCCCAGCGCTATCAAGCCTGGAACGCCACCGCCTTTGGTGTATTCGCTGCGAACCAGATGGCCAGGGCCCTTGGGCGCAACCAGCAGCGCATCGTGACCTTTGGGAGGTTCAACTTGGCCGAAGTGAATGTTGAAACCGTGCGAGCACATCAGCACGCTTCCAGGCTTCAGATTGGGCCGAATGCTATGACGGAAGACGTCCCCTTGGACTTCATCAGGCAGCAGGATGTTCACTAAGTCGGCTTGCTTGACCGCTTCTTCAACGATCATCGGCTTGAACTTATGGCTGACAGCGAGATCGTAATTCGGGCTGCCTTCACGTTGGCCGATAATCACATTACAACCACTATCGCGAAGGTTCTGAGCCTGTGCATGGCCTTGTGATCCATAGCCCAGGATGGCGATCGTCTTGTCCTTCAGGTGGGACAGGTCGGCATCATTATCATAATAAATCTTCGCAGTCATAATTCTCTCTGTGGTTGTTGCATGGACGCAGCAGCGTCCGTTAAAGAAATTGGGAAGTTGGATTGACGGGCGTTCGCGATTATTCGGCAGCGGTAAATGCTTCTTCAGACACATGCTGTCCAGCTCGCACAAGTGCGACACGGCCAGTGCGAACTAACTCAGTAATGCCATAAGGGCGCATGCGTTCGATGAAGGCTTCGATTTTGTTTTCGCGGCCGGATAGTTCGATCATTAATTCTTCGGCCCCCACGTCAACGATCTTGCCGCGGAAGATCTCAACCAGTTCGCGGACCTCGGTGCGTGCGCCGCCAGGCGCCGCCTTCACTTTGATTAGCATCAAGTCGCGTTCGACAAAATCTTGCGAGCTGATGTCGTGAACTTGGACGACGGTGACGATTTTCTCGAGTTGTTTGCGCACCTGTTCGAGCACACGGTCATCGCCAACGACCACAAATGTCATCCGCGAAAGTTCGGGATTTTCGGTCGCACCCACGGCCAGGGAATCGATGTTGTACCCGCGACTTGCGAGCATGCCGGAAATATGAGCAAGCACGCCAGGGACGTTTTGAACCAGCGCAGAAATGAGGTGCCGCATGGGCTTACCTTTCGGGTTTACCGTAGTTGGAATTTGAACCGAGTATCTTACTTTGCAATTTGGATTTCCTCAAGGATGCCCAGCGAGTGTGGCGTTGGTCGTTGAATGGGGATTTACCACGTAGCAGCGGATCTCCGAGACGCTGAATTGTCCGCCTCGGAGATGCGGACCTACGAGTTTGGTAAACCCGCGCGTGCCGATCGCCCTAAAGGCTCGGTCTAGAAAAGAAGAAGGACCGCGAATTCAAAGAATTTCGCGGCCCATGTTTGTTCACATTCACTTTGCGCTCAAGTAGAGTGGTGGGTTTCGTTTCAACCCACCCTTCACCAAAAGTGCTATCGACTAGTTCCACCACCAATGATCGTTTTGGCCGGCTTTCTGCCGTACAAGCGAGACCGCTTCGTTCGACTTGGTTTGCTCGCTAACGACGCGCCATGGGTTGATTTCAACGCCGCCGCTGGCCGACACAGTCCAACCAGCACGGCCGCTGACAAAGCTGCAATGTGCAGGGATAGTTTTGGCAACTGGTCGAACGGGGGTTTCAAGGGATTTTGACTTGCCATTAAGCAGAGATAAATCTAAACCAGCCAGTACATCTAATTGGTGCGCCGCAATGACTGTTGCCATGACATTCAAGTCCATAGCATTGCGTAGATCGCCGAAGGCTGCGTTTTGGGTGCATAGTTCGTCGAACTTCGCGGTGAATTGGTCGGCCCAACGTTGGGCCATTTTGTTTTGGCGATCTGAACTGGTGCGTCCGCCTTGGGAATCGATGAATTGTTCCGCTGTCATCGCTTTAACACCCAAGCCAGTTAGTTTCCAGGCCATGCCATCTTCGCTCTTTAGAATCGAGTCGTAGTCACAAGCCATCCACCATCGTGGTTGCGTACCATTGGCATTGCCTCCGTCGCGGATCATTTCCATATAACTTGGCAAACCGGCAACGGGAGAATCTTCGAGGGCCATTGCCAAGCACTTCATGCGATAGTCGGCCGCAACTAAAGTTTGGGCCATTCTTGAATCCTTGGGTACAGCAGTCAAAGTAACCAGTTGATTTCCAAAAGCTGCCTTCATGCCATCTTCAACTTGGCTTGGATTGAATCCGGGGCCGGTTCGAAGTTGACTCAAAAATTTTCGTAAACGAACTTCGCCGGCCGGTGTTGGATCGATGGAAACCGAAATCGCGTTGTCGCGGCTCGCATCGACAGTGCGCAGAGCGGTGATGAGGTCTTCCAACTGAAGAACAGGGCGACCGGTGGTAACACCTACAACGCTTCCATCGTCACGCACTTTCCAGCCTTCAGCCGGTCCGGCCAACACAATGTCCTGGCGATCGGGATAGACGAACACGAATTCTATCCGTTGGAGTCCAGCCAAAAAACGAATTTCATCCGAGGCATTCTCGCCGGAAGTCATCGCTTTTTTGAGTTCGACCTGCAATTTTGCCAATGAGACCATACGCATTTGAGTCGATGCGGCGATTTTTCCGCTCGGCTGAATGATCTGTTCACGCAATTCGCGTAATAATCCTGCCCGATCGTCTTTGGTGGCAGAACGGACAACGCCTTCCGAATCCACGAGGACGCCACCCACCACTCGCTGATTGAGTAGATTGTTGTTGTTATTATTGTTTAACTGAGCATGCGCGCTAGTAAGTGTTAGGAAACCGCCGCAAAACAAAGCAACAACTGTGCGGGCGCTATGGCAAAATCTTTGACCGATAATCATTCTCAGACTCCAGAGAAGATTCAACATTCCCTCAGGTCGTTCCACGGCCTTTGGGCTAAAATCGAGACAAGCAGGTAACTTTACAGTCTTGAGAATACTCACCCCGGCAAATTAATGCAACAATCTTCTTTCCAACAGGCGTATTTGATTATCCGTCACAGCAACCGCTGGTCCGACGTTTTGAAGCTTTTGCCTGGGCAAACGGTGGTAGTCGGCCGCAGTTCCGAAAATCAAATTATAGTCCGCGACGAGCGGGTTAGCCGACGCCATGCCGAAATACTGCACCAAAAGGGCGGTTGGGTGGTGCGAGATCTCGGATCGCGCAACGGCACCCAAGTCGATCGGCGGGCCATAAGTGGCGAATATTCGCTGTCCGATGGCGAGACTATTTCAGTCGCTGATTGCGAGATCGTTTTTACAAGCAACCTGGCCGGAGCCTTTTCGTCATTTGCCCCGCTTCCGGTAGGAAAGTCAGGCGATCAACTCACGCAGGACGGTTTCGGTCAGCCCACCATCACGCAACGTCAAAATCGTTCGCAGTGGTCCACGGACATTGAGTCCAGTTCGCTCGAAGATCCAGCCAGTTTCTTCTTTCGCTTGGTTTTTGAACTCGTGTCTTGCGAGTCCGCAGAAATCCAAGCCCAGACTGCACTGGATCGTCTGCTCGCTCGATTGGGTTTGTCTAGCGGCGGAGTCGTAACATTAATTCCCGACGCCGACTCTGCGAACAATCCAGCCGGAATTCCGACGCTGGCCGTCTTAGCCACTAAACAACCCGCCGGGCAAGCCTATCATCGAATCAGCGATTTTTTGGTGCAAACAGTTGTTCGTGAACGTCAAGCTCTATTGGCACGCAATGTTCGCCACGACGAGCAGCTGTCATTCGCTCGCGAGTCCGCGCAGCGCGATGTGGTCAGTATCCTATGCGCTCCATTGCGTGATCGCGAAAAAGTAATCGGGCTGCTGCACATCTATTCCTCGGGTGAAGAACGCTCACTTACCGACCGCGACCTGGAGTTTGCGATCGGCGTTGCCGACAACTTGGCGATTGCCTTAGTTCGTCAACAAGCGAGCGAACACTTGACTCGCTCATTGGCTAAAACTCGGAAGCAAATCGATGAACTGGAAGCTCAACTTGAGATTACCCGAGAAATGGTCGGGCGAAGTGGATCGTTAGAAAAAGTTCGCAAGGCGATCGGTCGCGCCGCCCCCACTGCAGCAACGGTGCTTATTCGCGGTGAAAGCGGTGTCGGCAAAGAGCTGGTCGCACGCGCCATTCATACTGCCAGTCCCCGGCGCGATGGGCCGTTGGTATGCCTCAATTGCGCGGCGCTCGCCCCATCGCTACTCGAAAGCGAATTGTTTGGTCACGAAAAGGGGGCCTTTACCGGAGCAACGGATCGAAAGGTCGGCAAATTCGAGGCTGCCGATGGCGGCACGCTTTTGCTAGATGAAATCGGAGAAATGAGCCACGATCTGCAGGCCAAATTTCTACGCGTGCTGGAAGGGCAACCGTTCGAGCGACTGGGTGGCAACCGCACGATCAAAACCGACGTGCGCGTTATCGCCGCCACCAATCGCGATTTGGAAGAAGCCGTTCAAGCCAAACAGTTTCGTTCCGACCTCTATTTTCGCTTGCGAGTTATTGAGGTCGTTGTGCCCGCGCTCCGGCAAAGACTCGAAGACTTGCCGCTGCTTGTCGAGCATTTCATTGAAGTGCTCCGCCATCACGCCGATCGCCGAATCGACGGCATCACGCCTCAAGCTCTCGAGTTGCTGAGTCGCCACACCTGGCCCGGCAACGTGCGCGAGCTACGCAATGTGATCGAGCGTGCGATGGTGCTTGGTTCCAGCCACGTGCTGGATGTTGAGGACTTTTCGCTCAGCAGCCTTGGTACTGCACCGCCGCTACCGGCTCCAGTGACCAGCTCTGCCTCCAGTTATCAGCCCATCCCGCTCGAGGACTTGGAAAAAGCGCATATCTTCGCAACGCTTGAATACTCGGAAGGCAACAAGACCAAAGCGGCGCAGATCTTGGGTATTGAACGCTCCACACTTGATCGTAAATTGAAACGCTATTAACCCCCAGTATTGATATCAATGGCTGTAGCAGCGGCGGAGTCGACTTGCAACTGTCCAAGAGTTGGCCGCCGCTGTTACAGCCGTTGATTTCAATACTTTGCACGGTCGTGCGAGTTTTGTTCGCCGCAGCTCATTTTCTTTTCGCGACATCCCGTGAAGATATAACCGTTCCTACGCCGCGGGGCGTCTTTGCTATACGCCTAACTAATTCCCGTGCGCCCAATAAAGAACTTGATGCAGCAAGGTGCCCCAACGCTAATCGGTTCGCCGACTTGCTCGAGGGATCCGTCTTGGATGTTGATTCGGAACGAGTAAATGGAATCGGAGTCTTGATTCTGCGCCAGTAAATACGAACCGCTTGGGTCAATGCGGATGTTGCGGGGAGTCTTCCCCATCGTCGAAGTGTGGCCGAGAAGAGTCAACCTGCCTCGGGCTTCATCGAAACGAAATACCGAAATACTATCATGTCCACGATTCGAACCGTACACAAATTTCCCGGTGGGATGTACCAACACTTCTGCAGTGGAAGAGGAACCAATGAAGTTGCCCGGCAGGGTTGGAAGATGGTGAATCTCCGTCATGGTTCCAGAAGATGCTTCCCACGTGCATGACGACAACTGCGAAGCCAGCTCGTGGATGACAAACGCATGCTTGCCGTCAGGATGAAACGCCAAATGTCGCGGACCAAAGCCTGGCTGCGCATTGAATGGCTTACCAGTATTGGTTAGTGTGCCAGTCCTAAGGTCGAGCGCATAGATTACGACTTGATCGAGTCCCAAGTCGACGGCGCACACGTACTTGTCGCTGGGATCGCTTAAGATGCAATGAGCATGCGGCGCTGCTTGACGAGAATCTTCAACACCTTTCCCGGCATGCTGGATATTGCATACCTGCTCCACTAATTCGCCATTCGAGCCCAGCGTATACGCCGAGATACTCCCACTACCGTAGTTGGCTACGAACGCGAATTTGCCCGAATTGTCTGTTGAAACGAAACAAGGTCCTTCGCCGCCGGCATTTATGCCGCCGAGTTCTTTGAGCGTTCCGTTATTCGCGATTTCATATGCGACCACTTGCGCATTTTCGCGCTTGCCGTCCTGCCGCACCTCCGTGGTCGAGTACAGTACATTTAACAGCGGATGAACAGCTAGAAACGTTGGATTCGCTAGCTCGGCAACCAATTTCGGAGGGCTCATCGAGCCATCAGCAAGATTCAATTCGCTGCGATGAATTCCTCGGCTATTGCCCGAAGTGTAAGTGCCAATATAGAAGGAGAGCGTTTTCATGGCATGTAGACTTGTAAAGGATTGACTGCGCTATGTTCTGGCATCACTTCAGGGTGCAATGCCATGTTTTATCGTTCACCGGTGGCGGCGCTGCGCTTACCACCGGGTTACATGCAAATGCACCTTCGTGTCATACAATATTGCACCACGGCAAAACGTATCAGCGCGGACGCGCGAGCGGCCGTTTTCGACTTTGCATCAACTCGGAATCGTTTCCAGTCTTAGCAAGTCATCGGCTGTTTCGCGCTGACGAATCAGCTTGGCCACCCCGCCTTCGATCATCACTTCGGGAGCGCGGTACTTGCTGTTGTAATTGCTGGACATCGCGTAGCCATACGCGCCGGCAACTTCTAACACAACCAAGTCGCCAACTTGCGCCGCTGGCAACATGCGTTTGGCAACAAACCCGCCTTCTTCTTGCGTAAAAATGTCGCCTGATTCGCACAATGGACCGCCGACTACGACAGCCCGTTCGGTTTTGCTGGCCGACGGGTCGCGATGGGCGATCGAAATCGGATGATACGAACCGTACAGAATCGGTCGAGCCAAGTCGTTGAAGCCGGCATCAAGCAAGTAGAATGTGTTCTCGCCCATGTCCTTCACCGAGCGAATCTCCGCCACGAGGAAACCGCTCTCGGCTGCCAGGTATCGCCCGGGTTCGATTTCAAGTTCAATCGCGTGACCGAACTTGTCCTGCAAACGATTTCGTGTTGCGTTCCAGAGCTGATAGTATTTGTCGAGATCGACGTAAGTTTGATTCTTTTGATAAGGCACCGGCAGACCGCCGCCTGCACTAATGGTGGTCACTGTGCGGCCAACTTCGATGCACGCTTTCTCCATCGCACCGCAAACCTGAGCCAAGTGCTCGATGTCGGTTCCACTGCCGATATGCATATGCATGCCGGAAACGACCAAACCGTAAATATCCGCGCGGCGTAAACAATCGACGATACTTTCATGCCAAATGCCATGCTTTGACTGCGGCCCGCCGGTGTTCGTCTTTTGACTGTGACCGTGCCCGAACCCTGGATTGATGCGTAAGGAGATACTTCGTCCCGGAGCTCTCTGACCGAGTTGCCCGATCATGTCCGGTGAACCGACGTTGCAGTGGATATCGTGTTCCACCACCAAATCCAGGGCTTCGCGGTCGAATACATCCGCCGTGTAGACGATCCCCTTCGGGTGCGAATCGGGAACAAAACCAGCTTTGAGAGCCCGCTTGATCTCACCCGCGCTGACGGCGTCAACCACCACACCCGCTTTTCGCATACGATCAAGTATAGCGATGTTGGAAAGCGCTTTTTGTGCATAGCGAATCGCATCGAATGCGCTCAAGTCCGCGATGCGCTGTTGAATGATGCTGAGATCGTAAACGTAAACGGGCGTTCCAAACTGGTTGGCAATATCAACTACAGAGATTCCAGCGATCGAATCACGCGTGGTTGCAAAAGACGTAGGGCAATGCATTTTAAGTTAGGTTCCGCGAAACAGGTAACGAATTTTGAAAACAATCGAAGAGTCGTGATCAGTCGGATTTCGCGCGGCGCTCGCGCACTCGCCGACTGTAGGATTCCATGAACTTACGCTCAGTGGCGGTCAAGCTATCTTGGCCCTGTTGGTGTATCTTTGCCAAAATACGGTCCGCCTCCATTTCATCTTTGCCCAGGGGAGCTTCGGGTTCTTGCGGGCGATGAACTTTAAAACCGCGTTGCTTTTGCCGCCACGACACTCGTGCGCGATCGGCAAAGTGCTCAACAAAGCCGAAATTCAAATTGCCATAAAAGTAAGCCGTGGCAAACGCGGCACCGACCAAGTGGACGTCATAGGCCACCCCGCCTCGGCCACCCAACATGTTGCCAACAATGATCAGAACTCCCAGCGCCCAGGCAGGCATGGGAATGACTCCCATCAACAGGATCTCTACCCGCGGAAAGCAGAAGACAAACAGCATGCAAACTGCCGTTACCCCTCCTGACGCACCCAGCATTGAAGGTCCGCCGCCCCAGGTTCGAATCGTCCAGTAAAGCCCGCCCAACGCGATCGCAACCAAATAAAATCGCAAGAACTCCCACCGTCCATAACGATCTTCTACACTGCGCCCTAGAAAATAGAGCGAAGCCATGTTGAAGACGATATGCATCACGTCCAGCGATGAATGCGCAAAGCCGTAACTGATCACGCGGTACCACTGCAATGGCTGATTCATCACTTCCGGATCAAGCGCCAACAAGTGGGTGATCATCCCGCTACGATTGGTCAACAAGAGGTTGGCAACAAAGATTGCAACATTCGCAATGATCAGTAGGCTAACCATTGAACGTTGGTCCCACGGCGCAACTGGTGGCAGCCCACCTTCGCGATAGTATGGACGGTCGTAGATACCCATGGTTATCGAAATCCTGCGTCAATTACCCAGTGCTTTGTCCGACTTTAACTTTGGGGAGGCACACTCTTAGGCTTTGTCAAGGGCGTGTTAGATTCGCAGACGCTTACGCACCCATATAAGACATGGTTTTGCCATGCGTTATGCGGAAATCCCAATTTCTGGACAAATCACTTGCCCGACTTACCTAGCGAATCATCCGGCCTGCCCCCAGCGAACCTTCGGCGCCAACCAGCAGCAGCTCGCCTGCTACAGCTCCTATTATTCCCATACTTCTGTCGCTTGGGCAGGGGCTCGACGCGCTTCGTCGGGGGCAATTTGGTTTACCCTCCAACCCAACTGTGCGAATCAACCTGCTCGGTGATTGTCAAATGCCAAGCGAGTCGCGGCCATTGAATAAGCATTGGACGAACCACAAACAGCAATCGATCACAACTTCAAGACTCGTGGCTACCGCCCAATAGCACTCACTTTAGGCACGTAAGCCCATCTCTCTGTGCCGGACACCGCGATTTTATCGCGGTTATTGCGGATCATCCGGGAGAAGCGTGCGCTACGTCAAAGTTCAAGCTTTATTGTGTAGGACTATGTGGAATGGTTGAGTCCCTCGTTTTTGCGTGGGGCGCTCTTGCCGAGTGCGACCATTCGCTGCCAAAGTTAAACGGGTCGCACCCGGCAGGAGCGACCCACCCAATTAAAAGTCAGTCTCGTATGCATGCTTTATTCCCGGATGAACCCTTAAATCCTGATTCCTAGCTGCAACAAGTTATCGAGGGTGGAATCAAACTGAATTTTCCCCAGGAAACAATTGGTTTTAAAGGGCTTCCTAAAATACAATAATTATTGCGATTTGATGATTGCCCCCAAAACCTCGCTGGCTAGTTGCACCATGACGAATGATCTCCGCCCGAACCAGAATCAGTGGGTGATTGCCACGCTCGTACTGGGCATGCTGGGGCTCGCCACTTCAAGTTTCTTGCCAGACCTTGTTACCCAATCGCCGCAGTCGAACGAAAGATCAATCGCTGCAGCTGACCAATCGGACCTGTTGTATCCTTCAACCTCAGACACAATCAGCAGGTCGCTGGGCGTATGGTCCGACCCGTTTGAGAAGATTACAAAAAAGCTCGAATTCGGGAAGGATCCTCAACCTCCCGCCATCACTGACATTATCAAGAATCTTATCGGCAAAGATGGAAAATTGCTGGTGGTCGCGAAAGTTGTCAGTGGTTCGGATTCAGTCGACGGAGTCGAGTCTCGCCGACGACATCGACATGCGGTCGAGCTTGCCTTGGCAGCCAGTGGGTTCTCGATGAGTTTCCCAGATCGCATGACCTACTTTCAAGCGACTTAGGAGCCGTTCGCAAATAAACTACCTGATTGATATTGATTCGATTACTGGATTTATGTGATGCTGGAGGAATGCCAGATGCAAGCGTTGTTGTAGGACTGCAATTGAAGTATCTAGCGCTTTTCGAAGATCTCGACGAGCGAGGGCGACGTCGTTGGGCAGCAACGGAAGCAATTGCACTAGGCCGCGGTGGCATTGTAGCAGTTGCGACTGCCACAGGGCTATCGGATCGAACAGTTAAGAATGGCATTCAAGAAATCAAATCGGCCATGGTAGGCTTGCCTGGACGTCAGAGAAAACCCGGCGGTGGACGAAAACCCTTAGAGTATCACCAAGCCAGTTTAGTTCGAGCAGTAGAGAAACTAGTCGAACCATTCGAACTTGGAGACCCGCAATCGCCTCTTCGCTGGACTTGCAAAAGCCTAACCAACTTACAAGCCGAGCTGCAATCACTGGGCTTTCAAATTGGGCGAACTAAGATTGGAAAAATTCTGATTTCACTAGGTTACTCGCTTCAAGGTAATCGGAAGACGCGTGAGGGCATCGATCACCCTGATCGGAATGAGCAATTCGAACATATCGCCCGGCGAGTGACGGCCTGTCGACGCGGAAGTCGTCCGGCGATCTCGGTAGACACAAAGAAGAAAGAAGTACTGGGAAGAAAGAAAAACGTTGGAAAAGAACTTCGTCCAAAAGGCACTCCGATTGAAGTGGACACACATGATTTTCCCGACAAGAAATTGGGCAAAGCAGTTCCGTATGGTGTATACGATATCGAAGAAAACGAAGCTTGGGTTTCGATCGGCGTGAGTAGCGATACTGCGGAGTTTGCAGTTGAGGCGATACGACGTTGGTGGCACGAGTTAGGAAGCGAACGTTACTCTCATCCTCGGCGATTGTTGATTACTGCTGATAGCGGTGGAAGCAACGGGCACCGCAATCGACTTTGGAAGCTTGAGTTGCAGAGACTGGCCAACGAAACCGGAATGACCATTGAGGTCTGCCACTATCCGCCGGGAACCAGTAAATGGAATAAGATAGAGCATCGACTATTTTGCCACATCACCCGGAATTGGCGCGGAGTTCCGCTAGAGACGCATGAAATCGTTGTGAATCTAGTTAGCTCAACTCGTACGAGCGAAGGGCTCGAAGTACATTGCTGGATCGACGAAGGCGCGTACAAAACCGGACGCAAGGTAACTGACGAAGAAATGAGAACGATTCGTATTAAACGAAATCATTTTCATGGTGAATGGAACTATGAGATTCAACCGAATTCGCAAGCCTAATCAGGTAGTTTATTTGCGAACGGCTCCTTAGGTCCATGGCCGATGTTCTCCTCACGCAGGGCTAGGCCGAAGTCGGCCAGGTAGGCTCGACCTCCTCGATCGATCAAGATGTTGCCCGGCTTTACGTCGCGATGGACGAGGCCCTGGCGGTGAGCCGCGTGCAGTGCTTCTGCAATCGCGGCCACCAGTTGCGCCGCTGCACGGTAGTGAAGCCGCCCTGCTTTGAGTCGGACGGCGAGGCTGCTGCCGTCCACATACTTGGAAACGATGTAGCATGGGACCTCGTCGCTGCTACCAAAATCGTAGACCGGCACGATGTGCGGATGATCAAGCCCCGCGACCGTCTGGGCCTCGGCCAAATAGGCGGCGGCATCTTCG
>JANLQO010000499.1:0-2664 GCA_031367855.1 Planctomycetia bacterium
ACCTCGGTCCCCCATAAGGTTTCTTAAACATACTTTATTAGAACTTTTCGCAATATGGTGGCTGAACTTCATTGTAGCTTTAAACCACTTTCTGCCGAAGTTTGCTACGCGCCATGAACAACCCGTCTTTAACGGCTAATCGTTGCTCGAGTTCGCTTAATACACGGTACCAGGGTGCTACAGCGTCTTTTCACAATGTCCGCTAGCCGTTACGCTAACAGAGTGATTCGAAGCGCAACTGTCTCTCGATCACGCATGTCCCCGTAGTTCAACTGGATAGAACGTTGGCCTCCGAAGCCGAAGGTTGGAGGTTCGAACCCTCCCGGGGATACTTGTTGTAAATCTAAGCCGAATCAAGACTTGTGATACCTGCTCGCGGTGAGCAGTGCGGCGTTTTCCCAAAGCGCAAAACGGTATGTACCGTTTTAGGGAGACACCTCATTATGCCGCGTCTAGTGCACCAGGTTCCAAAGTAGCGCAAACATCGTGCTAGTGGTCAAGCGATCGTCACGATCGCCGGGAAAGACCATTATCTTGGCCCACATGGCACCAAAGCCAATCACATGCTCTATGATCGCCTGATCGCAGAGTTTCTTTCTGCAGATAGACAAGTTGTCGAGCCCGCACGCGCTCAATCGATCACTGTAGTCGAAGTATTGGCGGCCTATTGGCGTCACTGCAAGGCCTACTATGTAAAAGAAGGCAGGCCAACCAACGAGCAGGATGCGTTTCGAATCATCATTCGTGATGTTCGCCACCTCTACGGAAAAACGGCCGCGATCGAATTTGGGCCCATGGCGCTCAAGGCAGTTAGGCAACGCTGGCAGGATCGCGGTCAAAGCCGGCCGAAAATCAACAAGAATATGCGTCGTCTCACAAGGATTTTCCGTTGGGCGACCAGTGAGGAGTTGATTCCAGTCAGCGTCCATCAAACGCTGGCGACAGTCCCTGGACTAAAGAAAGGCCGCACCGAGGCGCCTGAGCCACCACCGATCCTGCCTGTGGAAATAGGCGTCGTGGAAAAGACAATGCCCCATGTACCTGCGATTGTCCAGGACATGGTCCGCATTCAACTGTTGACTGGCATGCGTCCGGGTGAAATTTGCAAACTGCGTCCAGCCGACGTAGACCGCAGTGGTGATGTTTGGGAGTATCGGCCGCGGAGCCACAAAACCGAGCACCATGGACGAAGCCGTGTTGTCTTTGTCGGTCCCGAAGCTCAGGCGGTTCTAGCTCCCTATTTGCTTCGCGCCGCTACATCGCCATGCTTCTCGCCCGCAGAATCGATGGCGGCTTACTTGAAGGCCAAGCATGAGACGCGCCAAACTCCAATGTCCTGCGGGAATCGCCCCGGATCAAATCGGAAGCCTCAGCCGAAAAAGCAGCCGACAAACCAGTACGATCCAAGCAGTTATCGACGAGCTATCCACCGGGCCTGTGACATAGCGTTTCCGGCTCCCGAATCGCTACTTCAGAGAAAAAGTGAAACCGAAAAGCAATTCATGGAACGGCTAAGCGATGCTCAAAAGGCGGAATTGGCAAAATGGCAAAGCGACCAACGCTGGTCGCCGAACCAGTTGCGTCACGCGGCCGCGACGGAGATCCGAAAAAAGTTCGGACTCGAAGCGGCTCAAGTCATCTTAGGCCACGCTGCCGCTGACGTTACGCAAGTTTATGCTGAACGCGACGCAGACAAAGCACGGGAAGTTGTGCGACAGATCGGATAGTGACAAGGCAGCCAGTGTGTCCACCACCCCGACGTTAATATGCACGCGCGTGCAGCGTTTTAATAACACGACAACGTATTTCCCCTTTTCCGAAGAAGTAAATCAAACGCCCGTGGCAGAGATGTCACGGGTTTTTTGTTGGGTGGTTTGCGTGAAGGGCGAGGGTCAAGTTATCTCCACCCGCCCCAAGTAAATCGTCGACGAATGCCAAAGGGAATCTGCCAACTTTCGTCGTTGCATGTAGCCTGCGATAGCACTTCTGAATTACATACACCCAAGGAATTTTCCTCGTATGTGACCAGCGGGTCCTGGCAGTGGGTATATCACCAAGGATATCCGTCAAGTTCCTTCATCAATTCAGCCCGTCGCCGTTCAATGGCTTTCAAGCGAGTAGTGCGTTTTCTAGCTTCGGCGTTAAGGTCGGCCAACTCCTTTTGGAGCTTCTAATTGTGCAGGTGGTCCTGCCCGCTCTTGTCTCGGACGAGGGATTCGACTTCGTGCCGCAGCAGCCGATACCAGGGATTGCCGTGCATGTTGCTTTCACGGAATTGCAGCTTGCCCGCTCGGATCGCTGTTCGCTTGAGGATCCTTCATCGTCGCCTCCAGAACTCTCCGGTGGAATCCCATCAGCAATCAAGTCTTCGAACCTGATTGCCAGTGCTCTGGCAAATCATTGGGCGGTCGTTTTTTGCTGTGAGAGGAACATACTTGTTGCTGGCTTGCAACCGATTGGTAGTGGGTGCAGTGTTGGATGGAGTGCATGGGCGAGGATCTCTAGGCTATCTACGAGTCGCGGACCGGGGCGGCTGAAATAAGCTGACCCATCCACGACGAAAACGTTGCCTGCTTGCACGCATCGCAGTGATTCCCAACCAGACTGGGCCTCGAGTATTGGAATGTCTTGCAGGGTTCGCTCGACACTATATCCACAGCAGGC
>JANLQO010000531.1:0-12349 GCA_031367855.1 Planctomycetia bacterium
TGCGATTTTGGTTTTGTTTTCGCTAGCCAACAGCAGTGATACTTTTCTCTTGCTTCGAGCGCGTGACCTCGGCTACTCACCTTGGGCAGTGGTGCTGGTCTATGCGTTTTACAACGTTTTCTATTCTGTGTTTTCCTATCCGGCGGGTGCGATGAGCGATCGCATCGGCAGGTGGCGGATCATCCAGTGGGGATGGATCCTGTATGCAAGCGTCTATGCTGGCCTGGCTTTCTTGCCGGCGTCTCAAGCTTGGGGCATGTGGCCCTTGATGGCGATTTACGGTGTGTACATGGCACTGACCGAGGGAGTTGGTAAAGCGCTGATTGCCGATCATGCGCCCCGCGAATTACGCGGCACGGCCATGGGGATTTTTTATGGCCTTACTGGCCTGACCACTTTCTTTGCAAGTTTAGCTGCAGGCATGATCTGGGATCGCTTCGGAGCAATGCCAGCGCTGTTGCTCGGATCAAGTTTCGCAATTCTGGCCGTCTTAGCGCTGCTACTTGTCCGCAATCGCATCTTGGCCCAAGAGCAGTCGAGCGAACGCGGCTAATGTAGTTGGCACGTAGATCCGTCTCTCCGAGACGGATATCGCGATTATATCGCGGTGATTGCGAATCTTGGAGAGACTAGCCCACGTGATATCACGAAAAAAAACTTGGCGACACTCTTGACTTCCCCGTGCATCATTGTATTATGTAAGCAATACAAGATCGAGAGGAGATCTCGCAGTGCAAATTCATATCACCGCCAGTGACGGAGTTCCGATTTACTTGCAAGTTGTCAATCAGATCAAATATCTGGTGGCGGCTGGACGTTTAGTGGCGGGCGAAGAGCTGCCGCCGATTCGGACACTCGCGGAAAAACTGGTCGTCAATCCGAATACAATTGCTCGAGCCTATCGGGAGCTGGAGATGGCGGGCATCGTTGAAAAACGACGGACCGCCGGCACTTACGTTTCCGATCAGGGTTCACCGCTGGCGCGGCGCGAACGTATGAAGATTTTGACCGATCGCATTGACCAGTTGCTGGCCGAAGCTGGGCACATGGATGTGTCGCTGGACGAGGTCCTCAAGCTCGTGCAACAACGTTATTCTGTGATCCACACTTCACGCCTAAAGGATGCTAACGATGTCTGATCCGTTTCCTTCGGCAACGCCGCCCATCGTTCAAATCGAAAAGCTCACCCGACGCTTTGATACCAAATTGGCCCTCGACAACCTTTCGCTGACCGTTCCTCGGGGCGGCGTCTTTGGCCTGATCGGTGGTAACGGTGCGGGCAAAACCACCTTGCTCAAACATCTCCTGGGTATGCTGAAAGCCCAATCGGGAACTGTAAAGGTCTTTGGACTGGATCCGGTAGAAAACCCAGTAGGTGTGCTGGGACGCATCGGCTATCTTTCTGAGGATCGCAATCTACCGAATTGGATGCGAGTTCGAGAGCTAATGCGTTACACGCAAGCCTTCTATCCAGGCTGGGATGAGAACTATGCCGAAGAGCTGCGAGATGCGTTTGACCTGGACCCTAAAGCGAGAGTAAGGAACCTGTCGCGCGGCCAACGGGCTCGCGCTGGGTTGCTAGTCGCGCTGGCCTATCGACCTGATCTGCTGGTGCTGGATGAACCGTCGAGCGGCTTGGATCCAGTCGTCCGCCGTGACATCTTAGGAGCGATCATTCGAACCATAGGTGATGAGGGACGCACGGTGCTGTTTTCATCCCACTTGTTAGATGAAGTGGAGCGTGTGGCCGATCGTGTGGCGATCATTCATCAAGGCCGAATCATGCTAACTGCCTCCCTGGATGAAATCAAAGAATCGCATCGTCGAGTAACGCTGCGGTTTGAAAAAGCCTTCACGCAAGCGCCGAAATTAGTTGGAGCGCTAACTCAGGAAGGGAGCGGTTCCGAGTGGACCTATGTCTGCGATGGTGAAGCCGATCAATTGCGGCTTGCCGCTCAAGCCCTGGGAGCCACCGTCGTCAGCGATACATCGCTTTCGCTTGACGAAATTTTTGTCACGCGGGTTGCGCCGTAACTGTACCTGAAATATACGAATCCGGACCGTAAGCAGCCAGCTAAAAAACAACCCGTAGCAGCGCGGAGAATTCACATGCGATCCATGCCTCAAGCATTATTATGGGAAACAATATCCCGTGGACGTTGGACTCTTCCCGGTTTCTTCTTGCTCGCCATCATGCTGCCCCTATTGGTGTACGGAGCGCTTAGCGAGTTGACGATCGACCCGAAAGCTCAGGAGTTTGTCGCTCTTCAGTTCGCGTTCGTTCCAATCGTGATGTTTCAGTTAGCGATTGGAATTGCGATTGCTCAGGGGCCGGTTTCGCGACTATATACATTTCCACTTTCAGCCAACTCGATTGTCGCTTGGCATATGTTTTCGGGCGCTTTAATTTTAGCGCTAGAGACGGCTGCGGTATCGTGGCTGTTCAGCACTTTGTTTCACGTAAACTGGCCAATCCTGGGTCCAGCTCTATTTGCCGTTGCGGCTTGGTCCGCGCTCCAAGTACTTATGAGCGTTTCCAGTCAGCAATCATTGCCCGCATTTTGTTTCGCGGGCGCTCCAGCGGTATTGCTGTGTTTGTGGTTGCAAACCCGCTACGGTGGTTGGTTTTCGCCACCAAAACATTACTGGACGGAGCTGACGCCGACTGAAATTGCGACCCTGTTAGGTGCTTTTAGCGTATGTTACGTAATGACCACCTATAGTGTCAGTTTCGCACGCTGCGGTGAAAGGATGCCCACGCTTGGCATAGTGAAGTGGCTGGCAACACTGTGGGATAATTTCACGCTCGCACGCAACGCACCACCGAGATTTCGTTCGGCGGCGGCGGCTCAATTCTGGTACGAATGGCAGGTGAAGGGTATCGCGCTGCCCCTGATTACCATGCTCATGCTGTTGTGTGCTGTTACGGGCGGACTAGGGGCTTGGTACATGCAAAAGAGTAGTCTCAGTTCCTTCTATGAAGTAGTTTTGTTTTTGGGCGGCTTTGTCTCGGTCCTTGCCTGCGCCGCGGGCTTATTTTTCGGCTTGGAGGTGGATGCGAAGCCAGTAGGACAGCGCGAGCCCCAGTTGGGAGATTCCATTTCAGAAGCGGCGTTTCCCGCTGGCATTGGCAGCTTCCTCAGTAGTCGGCCCTTCTCGAGCAAGGATTTCAGTTATGCCATTTTAAGAACTGCCGCTCAAAGTTCGTTACTTGCGTGGCTGATATGGTTCGCGGTATTTGCGGGCTGCCTGCTGACGATGTGGTTGACCAAGAAGTTTCCCAGTGCATTCATGCCACGGGACACCGGCGTGCTATACATGCCAATGACCATTCTCGGTCCCTGGATTGCCCTGGCCAACCTCGGCACCATTGGACTTTCCGGTAGAGGAGCCAAGATTCTATTCGGCTTGGTTAGCTCCTTTGTTGGCTATTGCGTTCTGATGGGATTCGTCAATTACTTCACCAACGCTGCGGTCACTTCGCAGATACATTCCGTCTGTACAACCATACTATTCGTGTTCATTTTCGCCGCGACGTTCTGGGCGTACGCGCAAGCTCGACGGCAACAGCTTGTAACCTTAAAGGCCTTGCTCGTCGCTGCGCTGGCAGGCAGTGCACTGGTGACCGCCGCGATCTTATTGCTGCCTACCGATGTTCACTTCATTGTCTTTCCTAGCATCTTAGCCTTCGCCAGCTCCGTGGTTCTTCCCTTCGCTTCCATGCCCCTAGCGATTGCTTGGAACCGACATCGATAGTTAAAAGTAGAGCGATTGTCCTCAATCGCTAAGTACCCGCCTCGGCTCTTGCTATCGAATCTCTCCAGACTTAGAAAAACTGCTAAAATCTCCCAAAGCTCTTTTTCTTAAACTTTGGAAGGAAAATATGGTCCAGCAATTACTTCGAACCATAGCGATGGTTGCCATTTCAACAAGCTCCTTATTTGCGCAATCGGAACCTAAGGCCTGGACGGTTGACGAAGTGCAGCAAATCCTCAAGCAGCGAGTGGATGTTGACAAACAGTGTATTGGAATCGCTGTCGGCATTATTAACTCGAAGGGGAACCAATTCATCGGTTATGGGTCGCTGCGCAAGAACGCGGCACCGGTCAAGCCGAATGCCGACACGGTGTTCGAAATTGGCTCGGCTACAAAAGTATTCACCACTTTGTTACTGGCTGACATGGTGGGTCGTGGCGAAGTGGCGCTTAGTGACCCTGCATCAAAATACCTGCCGAAAACTGTGAGCATGCCCAAGTTCGAAGGTCGCGAAATCACACTCTTGGACTTGGCTACACATACATCTGCGTTGCCCAGCCTGCCCGATAACTTTGCCCCTGCGGACGGTCTCAATCCCTACGCTGACTATACCGTCACGCAGATGTACTCCGCGTTGTCCAATTGCAAATTGACCCGCGCGATCGGTAAGCAATACGAGTACTCAAACCTCGGTATGGGATTGCTGGGGCATATTCTCGCATTGCGAGCTGGCGTCGACTACGAGAATTTGGTGGTGGACCGCATTACTAAGCCGCTAGGAATGAAAGACACTTCGATTTCGTTAACTGGCGAAATGAAAAAACGCCTTGCATTCGGACACAGCGATACGCTGGAAGAAGTTAAGAATTGGGACCTGCCAACTCTTGCAGGAGCTGGCGCATTGCGTTCAACGGTGCGAGATATGGTAAGGTTTGTTGAAGCCAATCTGGGCAAGACTGCTTCAACGCTATCCGATGCGATGGCCCTGCAGGCCGAGACACGTTTTCCAGCGGGCGCGGCCAACCTGTCGATTGCATTGGGATGGCACAAGTTAAGATCAAAGGCCGGCGAGATCACTTGGCACAATGGCCAAACCGGTGGCTACCATTCCTTCGTCGGCTTCGACAAGAAACGAGGCGTAGGCGTCGTAGTACTCGCCAACACTGCGGCCGACATCGATGACATTGGCTTGCATGTGTTGGATCGAGGCCTACCACTCAGAACAATTGTGGCCAAGAAGGAACGCACTGCCATCGAAGTTGATCCCAAAATCCTTGAAACCTATGTTGGCGAATACGAATTGGTGCCAACTTTCGTCATTACGATTACCAAAGAGGGAAATCAGCTCATGCTGCAAGCGACCGGGCAGCCGAAGTTCGAGATCTTCGCTGAAGCCGAAACGAAGTTCTTCCTCAAGGTGGTTGACGCTCAAATCACCTTCCTGAAAGACGCAAAAGGCAAAGTGAATGAATTGATATTGCATCAGGGAGGTGCGAACCAACCAGCCAAGAAACGTGCCCGTTGATTTGCGTTACCTAGCTGCGTAGGGTTAGCACGCGACTGGGAACGTTGCGGCCCTTCTCCCAACGCTGTGAAGCATTTCGAAGTGCCGATTTCGGAGAAATCGGCCTACGTAGATCGATTTCTCCGAAATCGATGCGCGCATGATGCATGAATACCAACCGTTTCCTAGCACAAAATACTTCACAGCGTTGCCCTTCTCCCCGGAGTACCGGAGCGAAGGGGAGTAGCGGGTTTTCTACGCTACTAATCATCGTATTCTAATCTTCGAATTCTGTTGTCCCCAACCGTTCTGCCGCAGGGGGTTTTCCGAACGATTGAGACTAATGGTTCTACAATGGGAATTCGAGTCGCGGAGCGGCTCGACCATGTTTGGCTTGTCCGCGGCGACTCGACCTTGACCCTCGACTGGTTTAAACTAAAGGGATTGCCTTCGCTGGCGGTCTATCTAATACCGTCACCCCCCTTCCGCTGAGACCTTCGAACGAACAATGACATTATCGACTCTCACTAAATTCCACTGGTGCCAAAGACGATCGGCTGCAACTTGGTGGTTGGTGCTGGTCGCCACACTGCCGGGCGTTGGGCAAGCTCAAGAAAAGTCGGCTGAGATTGACTTTGCTGCACAAATCCAGCCCATTTTGGCTCGCAAGTGTTACTCGTGCCATGGTCCCGATCTGCAGGAAGGTGGATTGCGTTTCGACGATCGCGAAACGGTCGTTGGTGAAGCGGAAAGCGGTAAGCAGGCCATCGTCGCAGGCAAGTCGGATGCCAGCGAGCTGCTACGGCGGGTGACGATGGAAGAAGATGACGAGCGCATGCCACCGGAAGGAAAACGGCTTAGCGAAACCGAAGTTGCCGCGCTGCGAGTTTGGATTGATGCCGGTGCGGAGTACGCGCCCCATTGGTCCTTTCAGCCGATCAAACATGGCCCATCGCCCGTCGTCTTGGATGGGTCTTGGTTGCGTCAGCCGATCGATGCGTTCGTTCTTGCGAAACTCGAGAACAACAATTTGCATCCGGCCGCGACAGCCATGCCTGCCGACCTCGTACGCCGAGCTTACATGGATGTGACAGGCTTGCCGCCAGCTCCGGAAGTGGTCGCCCAGTGGTGCAGGAACTGGGACGAGGCGAGTTACGAAAGAATGGTGGACCAGTTATTGGCTGATCCCGCGCTGGGCGAACGCTGGGCGCGGACTTGGCTGGACGTGGTTCGCTTTGCTGAGACCAACAGCTTTGAACGCGATAACCCAAAACCGAACGCCTGGAAGTATCGCGATTATGTGATCAACGCCTTTAGCAGTGACAAGCCCTACGACCAATTCGTGCGCGAACAATTGGCTGGCGATGAATTAAAAGTGTTAACCCCCGCTTCGTTGACGGCGACGGGTTACTATCGGCTGGGCATTTGGGACGACGAACCGGCTGATCCGCTGCAAGCGCGTTTTGATGAGTATGATGACATCCTAACGACGACCAGCCAAGCGTTTATGGCGCTAACGTTGAATTGCGCTCGTTGCCACGATCATAAGATCGACCCGCTAACGCAGAAGGATTATTACAGCATGGTTGCCTTGCTGCGCGACGTCACGTCCTATGCGGACCGCGGTGACCAGACATCGAACAACCAGCTGGACCTTGTGGAGGAGATTGGGAAGCGGTACGAACAATTGCAGTCTGAGCGCAAGGAAACGGAAAAGCAGATTCGCAAAATTGAGCAAGCCGCAATTGTGAAGATGGAGGCGACAGACCAGCGCGCAACCGAAGGGGATGGCAGGAAGAAGGTGCTGCACGAGAAATTGCAACAGCATGTCGATGAGGCCACCTGGGCTGAGTACGAAAAACTGAAGACGATCGAAAAAGAGCTCAGCGAGCGGCAACGCGATTTGCCTCCGCGCGAACGAGTGCTGGGGCTGGCAAAGTGTGATGTCGAACCGCCGGTGACGCACGTTTTGACGCGTGGCAGTCCACATGCTGAAGCTGATGAAGTTCAACCAGCGTTTCCAAAGTTGCTCGGTGGAGGGGTGCCAAATTTGCAACCTGCGGCACCTGGCGCCCGTTCTGCGGGACGCCGCAAATTGTTGGCCGATTGGTTGACGTCGAAAGACAACTGGATGACATCGCGAGTGATCGTCAACCGAGTTTGGCTGTATTACTTTGGAAGAGGTATCGTGCGTTCACCCAACAATTTCGGTCTGATGGGTGAAACGCCTACTCATCCCGAGTTGCTCGATTATCTGGCATGGGATTTGATGGAGCATGGTTGGAGTTTAAAGCGATTGCATCGGATGATTCTACTTTCGAATACCTACCGCATGAGTTCTGCGGCCGATGCGAAGTCGTTGGCTCAAGACCCGCGTAACGATTTGTTCTGGCGTCAAAATGTTCGGCGGTTGAGCGCGGAGCAATTGCGCGACACTGTTCTAGCGGTGACCGGTCAACTTAACGAGCAGCAATACGGCGAGAGTATGTATCCCACACTGTCGGCTGAGGTGTTAGCAAGTCAGTCGCGTCCTGGCAGCGGTTGGGAAAAATCAGCGGATGCGGATCAAGCTCGACGGAGCGTTTACATTCACGTCAAGCGCTCGTTGGCGGTTCCGATGCTGAGCGCATTTGATTTTCCGGACACCGATACTACTTGCGAGGCGCGTTTCCTGACGACTCAGCCCGGCCAAGCCCTGAGTATGCTTAATAGCGATTGGATGCAGGAGCAAGCTGCGGCATTGCTGAGGCGAGTGCAGCGCGAGGCAGGAGAAGACCTCCGGGCTCAAGCATCGCGATGCCTCGAGTTAGCGGTCGGACGCGAGGGCAGCGCCGAAGATGTGGCTGAGTTGATGGATTTGGTCGCGCGGCTGAAGTCGAAGAACGGATTGGAAGAGGAAGCCGCGCGGCGGGCGATGTGCCTCGTGGTGCTGAACTTGAATCAGTTTTTGTATGTCGATTAGCGCAGCGTTTCACGGCAGTCAGCAGGCGTCTTCTGGCAACCCGGTTAAACGACTGATGCAGATAACCCGATAGGACTAAAAAATGTCAACCGATAAACCCAACGGAACATTCTGCCGACGCTTGCGCCGTGAATTTTTGTGGCAAAGTGCCGGCGGCTTTGGCGCAGTCGCGCTCAGTTCGATGATGTCCGCTGACGGTTCCTGGTCCAAGCTGGCACAAGGTGCCGAGCCGCGTTCAAATCCGCTGGCTGCAAAACCGCCGCACTTCGCACCCAAAGCCAAAAGCATCATTTTTCTGTTTATGTACGGTGGACCAAGTCACATCGATACCTTTGACTACAAGCCGACGATGATCGGCATGGACGGTAAGACGGTTGATGTTAAGACGTTTGGCCGCGGTGGGCATCGCACTGGCGGTCGGGTAGTGGAACCTCGCTGGAAATTCAAACAGTATGGCCAATGTGGAAAGTGGGTTAGCGATCTGTTTCCCAATTTAGGCGAATGCGTCGACGATATCGCTTTTTTACATTCGATGACCGCAGACTCGCCCATCCATGGTTCGGCTATGTTGATGATGAACTCGGGCAAGATTCTAAGCGGTTCGCCTGCGCTGGGTTCGTGGGTCAATTATGGGCTAGGGACTGTCAACGAGAATTTACCCGGCTTCGTAGTAATGCTCGATCCCAAGGGTGGACCGATCAGCGGTGCAAAGAATTGGTCGAGTGGTTATATGCCGGCTACGTATCAGGGCACCGTACTGCGTAGCCAAGGGAGCCCGATCTTGGATCTGCAGCCGCATGCGAGTGTGGGCCGAAATGTTCAGCGGGAGATTCTGGACTCTATTCATTCAATCAATCAACGACACCTCAACAGTCACGCTGACAATGACGACATGGCCGCGCGCATTGCTAGTTACGAATTGGCCTATAAGATGCAGGTGCATGCGCCGGAATCAGTCGACTTTAGCAACGAGGACAGCGAGACGCTTGAAATGTACGGCGTCAACAATGATAAAACCAATGACTTTGGTCGCCGTTGCTTAATCGCTCGCCGCTTGGTTGAGCGCGGCGTTCGCTGCATTCAGTTGTACAGTGGCGGTGCGCACAACGACGACAATTGGGACGCACACGGCGATTTGGAGGTCAATCACAACCGGCACGCCGGTGCGACCGACCAACCTGTGGCGGCGCTTTTGAAGGATCTTAAACGCAGAGGTCTGCTCGAATCTACGCTGGTGGTGTGGGGCGGCGAATTCGGCCGGCAACCGACGGCAGAATACGCCAAGGGATCCGGCCGCGATCACAACGCCTACGGCTTTACGATGTGGATGGCCGGTGGTGGCATCAAGGGCGGGATCAGTGTGGGAACGACCGATGAGCTGGGGGCGGCGGCGGTCGAAAAACCGATGCACGTTAAACGTCTGCACGCCACGATTCTAAATCAACTGGGGCTCGATCCCAATCGCCTGTCGTATTTCTACAGCGGCCTGGATCAGAAACTCGTCGGAGTCGAACATGTCGACCCGATTAGCGAAGTAATCGTATAGCGGCGCATAGCGGCGTGCGTCATTCGTGCGGAAACTGGCTGGGTTGCACCCACCAAAACCCCTAAACAGCGCAAATGTTATACATGGGTGGGAAAAATAAGGTATAATATAGCCTCCTTGAGTCAATACTTTGATATTGTGGGGGTAGCAACGTGGCGGATAAAGCACTTTTAGCAGGAATCAACAACTACTTGAAAATCGGCGACTTGCGTGGTTGCCTCAACGATGTGGAATCCATCAACAAATTGTTAATGGAGCAGTTTGGATTCAAAAAATCGTCCATCAAGATTCGAAGGGACCAGCAGGTCACCAAGACTGACTTACGCAAGCATTGGGAATGGTTGCTTAAAGATACGTCACCTGGAGATCGCCTGGTCTTTCACTTTTCAGGTCATGGGTCTTATACCGTAGATATCGATGGCGATGAAACCGACGGAGCGGATGAACTCATTTGTTTGTATGACATGGATTGGGATAATCCCGACTCCTATCTCTTGGACGACGAACTGCGATCTTGGACAGGGGAGGTTCCTGAAGGTGTTCATCTGAGCGTTATTCTGGATAGTTGCCACTCAGGCACTGGCACTCGGATGATCGCGCCGCCGGCGAGCAAGTCCCGAAGCGCAAACAACATGCAGGCTACGACACTGGTTGACACCGCGACGAGTATGGCGCGATTAAACATGCGGAGCGGTGCGTCTGTCGGTTCTCGCTCTATGATGAGGGATCCCGCAGCAACCTTCCTCGAGATTTTGCCTGAGTCGTTTGAGCAATTGGGTCCTGACAGTGTTCTGGTACGATTCGTTCAGCCGCCAGCGCGAGTGCTTGAGCGGATCCAACGTGTAGGCGTTAAGTCAGGTTTTCGTCGACTTGAGAACAGCCTGCGAAGCGACCAAGGCGCAATGGATTCCACCAAGGGCATGCGGCACGTATTGTGGGCCGGAAGCAAGAACGATCAGACGAGTGCCGATGCGCATATTTCCGGTGACTATCACGGAGCCTTTACCTACTACTTTTGCGAACTTGTAAAGGCGCAAGGTCGCGCAGCCAAAAGTCAGTCGGTCGTTAGTGGGTTGCGAAAGAAACTCGCCGACGAAGGCTTTTCCCAAGTACCCCAACTAGAACCGGAAGGAATTAACGAAGGTTTGTTCGGGCAGAAAGAAAACAGTGACTCGGGCGACTTGCCGTTAACTGCCGATTCTAGTCCCTCGATTTTGCATGGTGGGTCGACTTTGCCTGCAGAATTTTGGACGCAGTTGCTTGCCACGATGCAGAGCATTCAACAGGCGATTTTGCAGCCGGGTCGCGGTCCTGCCCTTCCTCCCGCTTCCGCGCAGCAACGGGGTTTGGTCTACGTCCATGGCATTTGTCCTCACAAAGCTGGTTACTCTGACGCTTGGTGGAATGCACTTTCACCGCATCTGCACGCCCAACTGCGTGCGCTGCTGGGCGCAAATCGGCATGAAGTTCTCTGGAGCAAACATGTGTCGCCCACGGATCGTGCCGCAACGGTTGCCAGACCCGCGGAGCAGCGAGAAATGCAAGCCATGGAACTTCGGTTGCGCGACGTTCTGCGCGATCGGGCATCCCAAGAAGTCGCCACGGCAATTCGCATGTCCAACCAAAGCCCGCTAGGGCTCGATCGAGGAGTGGATGCTGTCGGGCCCGTTCCTCGCGCAGTTTTGGGTATTCCCGGACTCGACTGCGTCGACGACTTCACGAAGTATTTAGTCTTCGAAGCTACCCGATCCGCTGTACTCGCCGAGTTTCATAATGTCGTTCGCCCCATGTTAGCCAGTGGTCAGAAGGTAGACGTGATCGCACACAGCTGGGGAACTGTCGTCGCGTTCGAAGCGCTGCGTCAATTAGACGATGAAGGCTTGCGCGGGCGAGTTGGCAACTTCTTTACAGTTGGGGCGGCGCTGTCGATTTCGTTCATAGCCGATCGCCTTCGACCGCGTGATGGCCGTAAGCCAACGCTAGTCGATCGCTGGATCAATCTCGACGCTACCGGTGACATTGTGGGTGGCAGCTTGCAAGCCGTGGGCATGTCCGTCGATCGCGAGCATCTTGACCTCACACCGACTGGCTGCGACCCATTCGGCTGGCCTCTGCGACTCTACGCGCCCGCATGCGCACATTCCTCCTATTTCAAAACCGACAACATGACCGTCAATCGCGACATCTTCGCCGCTGCGATGAACTCCGGGTGAGATCTCACCCCGCGTTTCTCATCTCGCAAAGCTACGCAAAGGGACGACTGAGTTCGCACCGCCCCCCTGCAAAGTATTGAGCAGGCTAACCGCGGGGGCAACTCTTTCGCGGTCGTTCAATTGCGTTGGACAACATGCGCTTGCCGGAGAACGCTATTTCCGGATGTCCAAAAATACTAACCGTCAGGCACAGGAAATGCATGGCGATCGGCAACCGGGTTGTTCGAAGACCAAAAAACGAGCGGTCGTTTACCACATTACGAGACTTCTTCCATGGCATTTCCTCAGACTTATCGTGACGACGCGCTGGTCCGTAGCAATCCCCATGCGCACTCTGTTGTCATGTCCTATTTGGGAATTCGCCGGTC
>JANLQO010000585.1:0-7188 GCA_031367855.1 Planctomycetia bacterium
TGTCGGAAGTGGGAGCACCCTGTGGCCGAGAGTTCAAGAAAACGCGGCGATTGGTACTGAAGGACTGTGACATGTTGCTTGCTTCCGATTTTAACGATGCAGAGTTGGAATTGTGAGCCTGACAATCAAGGGTGATTGTCAGGCTAAAGAACCCAGTCAGCAACATCAAAACAACTTGGTTCCATTTGCTCGGCGCGAATCTGCCTCGCGATCTTGGAAGCCAAATCGACGGACTAAAGGTTGCCAATACTCGTGGTACAGGCATGTTCGATCCCTACACGAACTTGACGACGATCAAGAACTCGCTGCTCGTTGGAAATCCGCACAGCCCCGGCGGTATCGGCATAGACCGTAATAGCGTTACTGCCAATTTCACGTACGACAACGTGACTATTCGCGGATTCGGATTGGGAATCGCGATTCCTGTCAATGGCCTTGATATTGTTACAGGTGGCACATTTCAGAATAAGCGAAATTTCGAGATCACGACCGCGAACAGCCGAACCCGTACTGTCTTACTCAACGACAAAATCGCCAGTGATGGCGTGACCGTGGCTTCACAACTGACATTCCTGGCGTTACCCAATGCTGTCGACGAAGCCGCTCGAATCAATGTCGATCTGCGGACTAGTTACAATCCGAAGGATCGTGATCTTTCCAAGATGTTCAACCCCGATATTATCCGCATGGGCACCGTATGGTTAGACAGCTTTGCATTGGGCGTTGATCCTGCCAGCGGTCCCAAGCAGCTTTATTACTTCCAACAAGCTGCCAACTTCAAGGCTTTTCCAAGTCTTGATGAGAAAGGAGCTGTGATCAACTACGGTGGTCCTGTGAAAGATTCGTTTGGTAACATTGTCGACTACAGCGGAATTGAAGTTCCCAGTGAGCTGTTCGATAAATCCAACGCTGAATTGTTTGAGGCTTATGGCCTTTCAATAGGCGGAACCGTCGCGCCTGCTGGCTCCGTGAGTGGCATGGCGATATACAGCACTCCCAGTGGTGACGCTTCGCCGCGAATTCATGGTTTGATCGGACCGCTGAGCACCTATCAGGCGTCGCTTGACGCTACCAGTGCGCGGTACACGAAAAACATCGATAGTTCGTCGGATGGTCATAGCAGCCCACAGTATGTCTTCAGCTATCGTTACGCGCAGCCCACCGACAAAGGAGTAGACGTAACTGTTAACGTCACGGTCAAAGTCGGTAACTTTGTTCCAACCTCGGGCTACGCAGTGCAGATCAAGACGCTGACGGTGAACGGTGTCGCAGTCACCGTCCCTCAACCGATCAACGCACCGGCACTGCCCGTTAAACCCGTTCCGCCGACGGGCACATTGACGCCACAACAACTTAAAGAATTCAAGGCAGCTACCGACAAATACAACAAGGACTTGGCGGCCTATAACACGTACTGGAAGAATTACTACAACGCGCCCGTGAAGCTTTCACTTCGCGAAGGTTGGAATATCGTGACCGGCGACCTCGACGGTACGGGAAATATGCGGACGCAGCTTATCTATGGCGACACGATTGCCCCCGACCTGAATCTAACTTCGCCCGATACCAACCAACTTCGACGTCTGACCAAGGCAACTGATCCGTGGAAGCCCGGAGTTTGGGACAGTACTCCGCAGAAAATGACAGGAGTTGCCTTAGGCAGCGCCGATCTGAATACCAAAATTGGTGAAGTCACAGGTCAGTTCGTCGCCGTGATGAACCCCGATGACTTGAGCTTCGGCTTCAGCCTCAAGGGACATGTGGTTGATAATTCCTTTGGACATAAATCGTTTGAAGTGTTTATTAGCAACCTCAAGTCATATCTGAACCCGGACGGAAATGTTCCCTTTTTAACGTCGCCTACTGACGATGCGGGTAACGCGTTGGCTAACTATGGTAAGATCGCCAACTATCAATCGTCCAAGGATGGTAGCAACGCTATTTTATTGGTTCAGCACCTGCAGACAATCTTCTTTGCTGTTAAGGACAACGCAGGCAACAGCAAGTCGTTCGCTTTAACGATTTACCTCGATCCAACCGCCCCGCGAGTTGGTGGCAATGCGAATCCGACAGGTGTCGTGAACCCATCTGCCAGCATGATAGCGCTGGCAAATCAAGCCTATGTGATTGATCTCGAAACATGGCAGATGATCAACCTGACGGATCCCAGGAAAAAGTGACCGGTACTCGAAGGAGCGGTTCGAATCGAGTAGGAGTACGAGTACCGCCGACGGCTGATTACGAGTACGAAAAGACAGGCTGGAGCCTAGAAACCAGATGGTGGCGTTCCGCGAGAAGTGTCGAAAAAAGAACATGCCCGGAGAGGGTCAGACCCCTTTTGAGACAAAACCTAGATGACGGATGGGTTGTTCAACTTGGTCTTTAGTCCAAATAGATAAACTCGCTCGAATTGAGCATAGCAATGCAAATGGCGGTATCAGAACCGCAACTCTGTCCATCCAAAAAATCTTCAAGTACTCGCTGCTCGCTGGCGGTCGGAGAACGATTAAGAACGCGTCGAAACAGAATCGCTGTTTTATCTTGTTGCGAATTGCCAGTTCCCGCCCAATCTTCTCGCCACCTTTCACGCAGCGCTTCAGCACATTGCAAGCTGAGCTCGCTATTGAACATTTGCAATGACTGAATCGCAGTCGTCGATCGGTCGCGCTGTGGGCAACTTGCACCTGCGTCGGGGCGATCAAAGACTTCAAACAAGGGATAACGTAAATTCCGGCGGGCGAAAATGTAGATACTGCGACGCATGTGGTCTGCTATATCGGGGCTCGTCTTCCATTGATCCTTGAGCAAGGTACTAGTCAACTCGGCTGGCAGGGGCGGCATCACTCCAGCGCCTCCCATACGCGCATCTAACAAACCCGCGACCGAGAGCATACTGTCGCGAATCGTTTCGCCTTCCAAGCGATGACGTGGAAAGCGACTGTACAGCTTATTGTTTGGGTCGCTGTCCAGCCGTTGACCCCAGGTGCTATCGCCCTCGACCCGCAAGCTGGCTTGCCGATAGGTAGCCGATAGCACAATTTGGCGATGGAGATCCTTCAAGCTCCACCGACACCTCTGTAATTCACTCGCCAGCCAGTCCAATAACTCCGGATGCGTCGGACCGCCCGCCACCACACCCACGTCACTTGGGTTCTCAAACAACCCGCGACCGAAATGATGCAGCCAAATTCGATTTACAACAACTCGCGCCGTAAGCGGGTTGCTGGGCTCAAATAACCAATGGGCGAAACTCAAACGCGGTCGATTCAAATCGCAATCACGGCGTCCTGAGTCACCTCCTGCAGCAATACGAGGAAAAGCGGCCAGCACCACTGGCCCGGGTTGATTGAGTTCCCCGCGGAAATAAAAGCGCGCCGACTGAGCAGACGGATTCGCGAAAACGTTGTAGGCTTGGTCGCGGGTTAATCCCGGAACTGCCGATTCAAATATCGCCCGCAATCGAAAGAAATCTGCTTGGCTGATCGGATCGTACTTGTGATCGTGGCACTGCGCACATTGCATCTGCAGTCCAAGCAGTGCCGAGCCGACCGTCGACGTTATCTCATTCAAACGATCGTGGCGACGCAGTTCTTGATTATTCAAATCCGGCATGTCCGCACCGGCTAAACAGAACATGGTCGCGATCCTGTCTGCTGCGTTTGGACTGTAGTCACCAGCGATTTGCAGGCGAATGAATTCATCATAGGGCATGTCGGAATTCAACGCGTTGATGACCCAATCGCGATACTGCCAAGCGTTTTCGCGAACTTTGTCGTGTTCAAATCCATCCGTCTCAGCAAAACGCGCCAAGTCGAGCCAATGCTGTGCCCAGCGTTCACCAAAACGCGGCGAACTCAACCAACGATCAACTACGCGCGCGTCAGCGTCAGGCCGATGATCATCTTCAAACTCAGCCACTTCTTCAGGCGTCGGCGGCAGCCCCAACAAATCAAGTTTCACTCTACGCAGCCAGATGTTCTTGGCAGCGGCGCCACAGGGGGGAATCCCAACCAACTCAAGCTGCGCGGCGATAAAGCGATCGATGGGCGACTTGACCCACGCAGCAGATTGCACGTCAGGCAACTGCGGACGCAGGATGGGTCGGAAGGACCAGTGATCAAAATCGCTCTCAGTCAAATGAGCTTCCTCAAAAGTTCTTTTATCTGCTTCCGAGGTGTCCACTTTGCGTTTTGAATCAGCCACATCAGGATCGGTCCCGGTCGCGAGACTTGCCGGCCAGCATGCAACGCAAACAAGTATTGAGACCATGAACTGGCGGTTCGCATTCATGACAAGATCTCGCGCACAATTTCAACGTCATTGGTCGGGCCGATAAGCCGCTCTTCCAGCCCATTGTGCAAGAATGCTAACGCGTTGGGATCGATGCCCATCAAATGCAAGATCGTTGCATGGAGATTGCGGATATGCACCGGATTCACTTCGGCTCGCAGACCCACTGCGTCCGTCGCGCCGTAGGCCATGCCACCCTTGACGCCGCCACCCGCCAGCCAAACACTGTATCCCCAAGGATTATGATCGCGCCCACTGCCCGACTCGCTCATTGGCATCCGTCCAAACTCGCCGCCCCAAATCACTAGTGTGTCGTCCCACAGTCCACGTTGCTTTAGATCGCGCAACAATCCTGCCACTGGCAAATCGGTGGCACCACACATCGTCGTATGATTCTGCAGCACATCGCTGTGCGCATCCCATCCGTTCGTATCACCGGAATAAACTTGCACAAAACGTACACCGCGTTCCAGCATTCTGCGCGCCAATAGGCAGCGCGTACCGAACTCTCGAGTCGCAGGTCGATCGACACCGTAAAGTCGCAATGTGCCCGCCGCTTCCGAATTCAACTCGACCAACTCGGGTGCCGACATTTGCATGCGAAACGCAAGTTCATAAGCGTTGATGCGAGCGGACAATTCGTCATCATGATCACGCGCAGCAAGATGTTCACGATTCAGGCGCTGGACCAAATCGAGTGTGCGACGATTGCCCGCGTTTTCCAACACAGTGGGTGGTTGCAAATTGAGGATCGGCTGCGCACCAGGGCGCATCGTCACACCCTGATAAGTTGCTGGCAAGAAACCGCTGCCCCAGGCTGGCGGCCCACCTTTCAATCCCCCACTAGGATCGGGCAATACGACGAATGCAGGCAGGTTCGAGTTCTCAGTTCCGAGGCCGTATGCAACCCAACTGCCAACGCTCGGTCGACCCATGAGTATGCTGCCAGTGTTCATCTGGTAAACAGACTGGGGATGATTGACGCTATCGCCATGCAAGCTTCGAATGACGCACAAGTCATCGGCTCGCTGCGCTGTCTCAGGCAGAAAGTCACTGATGGGCAGCCCTGATTGTCCCCAATTGCGAAACGGCTTTACCGGTGCCAACAACGGGTTGGTCGCAACCTTGCGACGAGTTGAAACTTCACCAAAACTATCCGGGAGCGGCTGACCCGCCAGTTTGTTCAAATCGGGCTTGGGATCAAACAAATCAACATGGCTCGGTCCGCCGTGCATGAATAACCAGATAACGCGTTTCACTCGCGGCGGTTTCAACGCCGCTTCGGAATTTGCGTTCACCCGAGCACTATCCGCTCGAACGAGACTCGCGAGCGCCAACCCACCCAACCCACCGGCCGTCTGCAACAGCTTGCGGCGCGAAAAAAGAGCGGTGGAGAGTGGCATGGGATACAAGTCCATCACAAATAACAGCTGGGCGAAACACTAGACTTCAATCTTTAGTCCTGAGCGATCCTATACCACTATCGCCTGTTTGCTTGCTAATTGCTAGTTCGACTGTATCAATACGGTCTTGGGTGGCTGGGTCTTGGTGTGGCATAGGCTGCTAGATTGTGTGCTTTGCCGATCCGATTCAAAGCCTAGAAACGCCGGAAGTCAGCGCCTCAGTTAACTGCAGATTTGGGTGTGATCGGCTTCACAATGGCAGCAATAATCAGGCCAGCTATCAACCACGAACTCGCGTCATAGCCAAAATGAAATGCCGTCCATAGCCCAGGATGACGCCACCAAATCATGTTTCCCAAGTCGGCCCAAACGGCTACGAATAGACCAAGAAAACATACGAAGGCTAGTCTGCGCGCGAACGATTGCACGGGCAGCCTAGCGACCGCCAAGCTCACGATCAAGGCTGTGACAAACATGTGCACGAAACCCAGCCCCATAGTCGTCCCCATGGAGGGTGTTTGACGCTCGAAATACAACACCGCCATCGGTTTCGATGCGTCCTCACTGGGCTGTGTATAATCCGGATAGATATAGAGCGCGGACTTTGCCAACGATTCAGACATCTTTTCCATCAGTCCTCGATCGGTAATGACGCTCGCTGGTTGTAGGCTGGGCATCAGCACGCCCCACCATAAGAATCCGCAGAAAAAGAGCGCGATAGCTGACAGCAGCGAAGCAATAAAAACTCTCATGTTGGGGCTCAACTTTCGAAGCAAGCGGAAGTGGAAACGTGTTTCGATCCTGCCACAAATCGTGTCTGCGAAGTCGGCAGAGTTTTATAATCGATCAGTCTCTCGAAAGCAAACCGCATCTACCTGCGCCCAAGGTCAGACCCGATTGCACTGTCTTACAGGCTGCCAGCAGCCGTCATTTTTCGTGGCGAGATTCGGTTAAATTCGACTTCGGGACCGTTGTAACGAATACCGCTCGCTTTATCGAAGATCGTCCACCAGGCCTAGTCGTGATCGCATTTATCGCCATTTTGGGCACCAGGACAATAAAAACGTCCCACCGAACCCACCAATTGCGTACGGTAGGTAATCAAGCGGCTGCTTGGCGGGCGAAGCGGCCACCATTGGTTGCAAACTCTATACCGCCGGAGCAGCTGACTGATTACCTGCCCTACGCAATTCCTTTAGCTGTACAAGAATGTAGTTCGATCACTCTTCCAAAAGGCGCAGATTCAGCTCAGTTGGTAAAGTGGCATAGCATCAGAATGGTTGACAACTAAGCTTCCTTAGGTCGTGGTGGCTGCGAGCGGTTCAATCTTAATGCTCCAACGTTCCAAACCCACGATCCGCTGTAGTCGCTCACTCCAACTCTTCATTTGGCTCTTGGTCAATTTCACGCCACGTTGATAATGATTGTCCACCTTCCAGACGATTGGATGGATCTGCTGCCAAACCATCGTCATAGCCCACTTTAACGACGTCTC
>JANLQO010000633.1:0-4737 GCA_031367855.1 Planctomycetia bacterium
GGAATCGCAGCCAAGATGCAAAGGAATTGGTCAGACGACTCAAAGTTCCCGCGCTCCCACTTGACCTCAGGGCCTTTGCATCTAGGCTGCAATTCCCAGATTGTGGGTTCGCTGGTATTTTTTTATTGTCCGTTTGCCTTACGTAAAATATTGATTAGGACTATGAATAATCCGGGTTAACGCATAACTCTCACTTGACGATTCTGCGGGTTAGGCAAAGTTTATCGTCGCCTGCATGTGAAAAATGTGTTCAAACCCGTGATTTCTGCACCTCGTGGCGTGTGCACATTCCCAAAAAGGAGTGCAAATTTGAGTCCGGGCCGATACATAGCCCGTTTAATGGGAATTTCCGTTGTTTAGGCAAATTTGCTTCTGCGAAAAGACATCTTTGAAAAGTTGGGGTCACGCTCCGGTCGATGCCGATAAGTCCGATTGTCTGAGCAGGTAATCTAGCGGACTAATCCTCCAGCAACAGTTCCGATTCGGTTTGCTAGCCCTCAGTGCATGCGAGCGGGTTGCAAATGTGGCTTGTAATCAACGCTTCACCTCTGTGCCTCCGGAATAGGGCGACCCATTCATGAATGACCGTGTCCAGCTTTGTTTGGTGCTTCATAATCATCAGCCCATCGGGAATTTCGACGGCGTAATCGAACAAGCATATCGCGACAGTTACTTGCCGTTCCTAGAAGTCTTTGAGAATTATGCCGACCTGCGAATATCACTGCACACTTCGGGGCCGTTGATGCGTTGGATGATTGAGCGGCATCCGGACTACGTGGCTCGTGTTCGCTCGCTGGTAGCCGCCGAGCGTGTCGAGATCATTGGCGGGCCGTTCTATGAGCCAATACTACCGATGTTGCCAAGTCGAGACCGTATCGGCCAAATTCGCACATACACCGAGTTTCTCAATCGTAACTTCGAGACCAGCGTTCATGGTATGTGGATGCCTGAGCGAGTTTGGGAGACGTCGCTGACCTCGGATATCGCCCGCGCGGGAATCGCTTACACCGTGCTCGACGATTACCACTTCAAAGCTGCCGGGTGGTCCGAAGAAAGCCTGCGCGGTTACTACGTTACCGAAGACAACGGCCATGTGCTAAGGGTCTTCCCTGGCAGCGAGAAACTCCGCTATCTGGTTCCATTCGTTGCGCCCGAGAAAACGATTGAGTACGCCGCCCGAGTGGCTTGCGAAACACCTGGTGCGGTCTTGGTCTTTGGCGACGATGGCGAGAAGTTTGGCACTTGGCCGGACACTCACGAACACGTATACACGCGCGGTTGGTTGCGCAAATTTTTCGACGCATTGACTCAAAATCAAGGGTGGTTGCAGACCTCCCGGCTATGTGACGTCGTTCGCGACAAACCGCCACAGGGCAAGATCTACTTACCCGATTGCAGTTACCGCGAGATGACCGAATGGGCGCTGCCGGTCGAGCAACAAAGTACGCATCATGAGATCACCCATGAATTGCAATCGCATCCGCAGTGGCCCGACATCAGCCGCTTGATTCGAGGCGGAAATTGGCGCAACTTCAAAGTTCGCTACGACGAAACGAACGAGATGTACGCACGGATGATGTTGGTAAGCGAACGCCTGGAACAAGCGCGTTCGGCGGGCTACGCGAGTTCCTCGTTAGCCGAGATTGAAGATCATTTGTATCGCGGTCAATGCAATTGTCCGTACTGGCACGGTGCATTTGGCGGCGTTTATCTGCCGCACCTCCGCAATGCCATCTTCAGCGAATTGATTGCTGCCGAAAATCGGCTCGATCATCTCGAACACGGCAATGCTTCGTTCGTCGAAGCGACTTCGGACGACTTTGATTTTGATCTATTGCCCGAAGTCCGTCTGGCGAATGATCACTTGATCGCGTTTATCGCGCCTGCCAGAGGCGGGATGATGTACGAACTCGACGTGCGCGGCGCGAGTCACAATCTGCTAGCGACATTGCAGCGTCGTCCGGAAAGTTACCATCGCAAAGTGCTGCAAGGCAATGTGCAACCTGAAGGAACACTGGCCAGCATTCATGATCGGGTGGTGTTCAAGCAAGAGGGATTGGATGAGAAACTGCAATACGACACCTTTCCTCGCAAGGGTTTTCTCGAGCACTTCTATGACAACGATTTGACGCTTGACCGTTTGGTGAGTGGCCAAGCCATGGAGCGTGGCGATTTCGTGGCTATGCCTTTCGAAGCCAAGTTGCGGCGGGCGTCTACTAAGATGCAATTACAACTCAGTCGCGAAGGGAACGCGTGGGGAATTCCGCTGCGATTGACCAAAGCCCTAACGCTCGACGCAGGCAGCCCCATATTGAACGTCGTTTACTTAATAGAAGGGCTGCCCCGCGATCGTCAATTGCACTTAGCGCTCGAATGGAATTTTGCTGGTTTGCCTTCGGGTGCAAGCGATCGATTCTTCTACGATTCCCAGGGTAATCGCTTGGGGCATCTCGGTACGCAACTGGACGAATCCAACATGCATTACATCGGCCTGTTCGACCAATGGCTTGGCGTCGATGTGCTGCTGAGTATGAATCGGCCGGCAGGCGTGTGGGCATTTCCGATCGAGACAGTCAGCCAAAGCGAAGCGGGATTCGAGTTAGTCCATCAAGCGGTCTGTGTCATGCCACACTGGTTGATCCAAGGCGATTGTGAGGGGAAATGGTCGGTGCAAATGCAAATCCGGGTATCAACCAACGTGCACTCTTTCAACGTCTGCCAAGCCAGCCATAGCTTCAGTCAGGTGTTGGGCGTGAATCAGGGCGTATAGTGCCCGATACCGATGTTTTTTTGTGGGTCGCTCCTGCCGGGTGCGACTGCTTGTATGAATTGTCACCAAGCCACACGGATTGTGCGGGCCTCAGCGTCGGTCGCACCCGGCAGGAGCGACCCACCAACTTAATGACAGTCTCTGTGCGGACGCTTTCCTCGGATGAACCAAAAAAGGCTTCCCGATTGGGAAGCCTTTCGCGCTTATTGCAAGTTTAAAAGCGATTACCGCCTCTTGCGGGTATCTTCAAGATCCGGAACCAGTTGAGCAAGCAATTGGTCCATTCCCGACGCTTCGCCAAAGACGCTGTCAGTGGCGCTGGAATTGACGCTTCCTTCACCCTCACCGGAAGCGATTCGCATACTGTTCAAGCGATTGATTACAAGAAGAGCGTCGAGCGGAGACAGGACATTGTCGCCATTAACGTCGATATAGTACTTTTCACCTTCGCCTTCGCCAGTAACCGCCGAGCCAGACACGGCATTCAAGTGATTGATAATGATCAGCGCGTCAATGGGCGACACGACCCCATCGGCATTCACGTCATGGCGATCTTTTTGGTTAGTGAATTCTCCGCCTCCGAGGTTGCCCGACGAAGTGATGTTCAAGGTGTCGGATCCGAAACGGATCAGATCGTAACCTACCGCAGCGGCTGGATCAAACGTCAGCGTATCGTGCAATGGTTTGATATCAGCTGGATCACCAATGAAGGTGGCGGTTCCAACGGCTTTGGCATCAAGGGTGACTGTGAATAGCAGTTGTTCAGCGTCTCCTAGTGGTGAGTTGCCGTTCTGTACTGCACCCAGTTCGTTAATAATTCCCTTGTTGGTGATATCTCCGCTGATGACTTGTCGGTAGTTCGCGCCGAAGAGCACTTCAAATCCAAGCGGATCCGCTACCGTAACAGACTTCGCCTTGGGACTGACCAAGGAACTATTGTAGAGAACATCTTGGTAAGCTGCAAAGACGCCTTGGTTTGGACGAGCCGATCGCAGGTCCTTGACGTAGCCACGCAACTGGAATTGGCCTCCGACAGCGATGGTCGTTATGGGAACTCCATTAAGGTCCGTAACTTCCAAGCGAAGATCAACGATATCGTTTGAATCCGCCGCGCCCACGCGAACCGTCACTGTGGCTTGAGAGCGAATGCCGCGAGCGTCTTCAATCGTGTAGCTAAACTGATCTGCACCGGTGAAGCCGCCGTTCGGAGTGTACAAGACCCGGCCTTGCGGATCGATCAGAGTCGAGCCGTTTTGACCTTGAGTGGTTGAAATTACATTGATAACACCCGTCGAACCCGGCAGGTCATTTGCCTTGACGTTGATCGGGAAGCGGGTTGCTCCGAACGGAATCGCGGCGATCAGCGAGTCATCCACGGCCAACGGGAATTCCGTACTGTTGCCAACAATTTCCAGTGAAGTGCTGAGGTAACGGATGCGTTCAGTCGGAACCGCAGAACCAGGAACGTCGAACAGCAGAGTGTCATCCAACGGCAAAACGTCTGCCGGGTCGGACGAGAACTTTACGATACCAGGCGAACGCGCCGTGAAAGTGATCGAGGCAAGTCGCACCACGTCAGGGAAGTTCATCGTGCCTGGATTGTTTGGATCCGCACCGGTGTTGTAGAACGCGCCAAATTCGTTGATCAAACCAGGAATCGTTGCGTCACCGCTTCGGCCATTGGTATAGCCGTTGAAGAAGTTGACATCAAAATTCAGATTGTTATTGCCTTGTGGAATTGCAGTACTGACCAATTGGAGATTGTACAGCAGGTCCATGTAGGCCGCAAAAACGCCAGGTGCATTCGATGGAGCGCCACGATCGTTGCGGAAGTCGTCGACGTAGACATCCAGTTTGAAGTCTTGTCCCTGTTGAATCGCACTAATTTCATTGCCATTCAAATCGGTCGTACGCAAGCTGTAGACAACATCTGTGGTTGCGTTGACATAGGGCAGAGTGTGCAGAGT
>JANLQO010000045.1:0-2722 GCA_031367855.1 Planctomycetia bacterium
GTCGCTGAGCAAACCGCAAGGGTGCAGGCGCCGAAGGTCAGCTCGACAATTGGGACTAAGTCGTAACAAGGTAGCCGTAGGGGAACCTGCGGCTGGATCACCTCCTTTCTAAGGACTATTAGTGTTCGCTTGGTAACAAGCGACGCTTATGGTGAGCACAGCCTTGACGAAAAGAAAACTTGTAGAGAGCTTATCGAACCATTTTTCAAATAGCCCACTGGCGGATTTATCCGTCAGTGGGTTTTTTCGTTTTGTTATTTGTCCAACGTCGCACTCAGGAAGCTCCATCAGCAATTAACATGTGAACTCAATTCCAGGCGTCGTGGTCACCCGTAGTCTCGCAAGGAGCACAACCTTCAAGGCAACAGATCCGCCGTCGGAATGTGGGCGATCTGCTGGCCGGCGATAACCAACGGAATCGAACTCGTCGCCACATAAGCTATCTCTACTTCGTACTTTGGCTCGTCCTCTGAAGTCACATTGGTATACAACTCAACTTCACGAGCATGAATGTTGAAGATCCAGTAACAAGCAATGCCGGCGCGGGCGTATAGCCGCCGTTTGTTGCGGTCGCGATCAAGCGAGGTTTCCGCGACTTCTACGACCAAGGCGATTTCCGGTGGATGAGGATGGTGTCCCAGGTAATCGCGTGCCGTTCCAAGCACCACAGCGATGTCGGGTTCGGGCTCGCTATCAGAGGTCGTGATTGCGGATTGACCACGAATGCACCAGCCTCCCGGCAACACACGGCTAATGGCCTCGCGAACCATTTCGACAACCGCGTCATGAACAGGTTTTCTAATCATTTTTGGTACGATTAGTCCTTCGAGCAACTCGACATGGTCGTCGTCCGCAAGTACGCAGCTCGCGCCCAAACGGTGGTACTCCTCGACTGTGAACCGACGGACAGGAAACGCTTGGTCACAGTCGGCTGGACAAGTTGAAATCGTAGAATTTGCCATTTCCAGTTCCCGATGTTTCAGAGCCACCACTATTGTAGCATGGGAGCCGTTTTTACCGCAAATTATCGCAGAATTGCATCGCTTGCTGACGCTAGCCCGGATTATTCATAGTCCTGATCAATATTTTACGTAAACGAATATCCGCGACGAGTTACGTCGAAATTTGAAAAAACAGAATCTCGTAGCTACGTTCGCCAGAACGTGGCTATAACTCAAGGCGGTTCACCACGTTCTGGCGAACGTAGCTACGCGCCATGAATAATCCGGGCTAGCAGCGTCAGCTACATCTTACCAGTTACTAGTTGGCTCAACCGTTCGCCCACTCTCACTAGCGTTTTAATCCTTTGGGAAATGCGCGTTGACTTCGGTCCGCTCCCCTTCGGCAGGGCGGTTGAGGACAACCGTTCTACACTCGTTATCAGCCCAACTCTTTATCAGCCCAACTCGTTATCAGCCCAACTCTTTATCAGCCCAGTGCGATGCTTGCATTGCTGGCCAGGTAAGTTCAATGACGGCCGAAAACTATTTGGTAATTTGTACTGATCAGCGAAAGTTTGCGGCCTGTGTCGTCGATAGTGGTTATGTCGGACATCTTCGCTACCTCCATGGCGTGGATTTCCGACTAGGGGGGTTCTAACAGCCGCAGTTTGCTATCAATTTCGAAGCGAGGAAACTTGCTGAGCGATGGGTAACAGCTGCGGACAAACTAGGTTTGGCCGTATCTCGGTGCAGATTACGTCGGTGCCTCGTAGGCGCTTAACGGATTGCGGTTGAGATATGGCAGACTGGGTAGGAACCTCGCTCCCATGAGCCGACCACTCGTTCGCTGGGCTGCATACATTCAACTCTGTTTGATGTTCATCTCTGGATGTGCACCAACTCAGCCCTTCTTTATCGCCAAAAACAATGCGCTCGGCGAGTACCTCGATCAGGCTATGGCGATCGAGTACGCGGACGTTCACGTAGAGAGTTTACCCGAAGCCACGCAAGTTCAAATTCCATTCGGTCCCTCGCACTTGCCTGACAATTTTGTCGACATGACGCTTGAGGATTGTATCTCGATCGCGCTTCAGAACACAAAGATATTGCGGGTGGTGAATGGATCGAATCAACAGTCCGGCAGTATCTCGGGGCCGTTGCTGAGTGCTGGGCCTGGGCAGATGCCGAGCGTTTACGATGCGGCCATCGCCGCCTCTACCGCCAGTACGCAACCACTGTCGATCGACAATAATGGCAATCGTATTCCACTCCGTGGTGCAGTTCGATCGAATCAAGTGGGCGGCATTGAAGACGCGCTCAGCGAATTCGACGCACAGTTCTCCGCCTTGGCTGGCTATAACACCACCGACCGACCTCGCAACGTTGGTTCTGGCAACATCTTCAATCCACAGTTCTTCCAAGCCGTCGATGCCAATGCACAGGCCGCTCTTTCGAAGAAAACAGCGACAGGCGGTGTGGTCACTTCGCGGTTAACGTCGGTCTACTCAAGCAATAACATTCCGGCATCGCGGAATATCCCCGGCTCCGGGAACTTCGGTCGATCGGTTCCAAGTGATTACACGATTGCGGCGGAAGTACAGATAACGCATCCGTTGATGCGCGGTCGCGGAACGCTTGTCAATCGCATCCCGATCGTGCTAGCACGCATCAACGAAGATCTTGCTTTGCACGAGTTCGAAGGCAATGTAACAAACCTAGTCAAAGCCGTTGAGGACGCTTACTGGGACTTGTACGCGGGTTACCGCGTTTTCGATTCCAAC
>JANLQO010000059.1:0-10063 GCA_031367855.1 Planctomycetia bacterium
TATTGGCCGCTGCTGATCGTTTCGTTAATTCTCTATGCGTGCCTCACCCAGTCGGTCAAATTTTGGCTTCTTCAGCGCAAGTGGATCTAGTGTTCCGGCTGATGTTCCTAACCTAAAATTAAAGCTGGACAAAGCACTAGACACTAAGCCCAACAAATTAGCCGACCCGGATTCGATTGGACAACGATAGACCCAAGGGGCGAAGCGTTTCTTGCGCTAGTTGCTTGAGGAAATAGGAGGGTAGATTTCCGTTGAGTACTAAGATGCCATTCTGCAGTTCGACTTTGATTTGAGCAGCTCTTGATCGCAGGTGTGGTTGTTCGGCGAGCATCGCGATCGCTTCGATAGCACTGACAGAATTGTGCGGCGTTGAGCTTAACGAATGAGTCCCAATGTGCTGGATTGTCTCGTTCATGTGCGAAATCGCTTATAGTTAGCACGAAATGGCGGAGCAAGGCCGAGCGCTTTAAGGAGCTTATCAAGGCTATGGCACCTGTACTGAGCCAGTAGCGCAATCTTGATAAAGCAGAAAGCACACCATCGTCCGGACAGGTGCATAAACTGTGCCGAGCCGCTATTAATGGTTCAATCATCCGCAGTTTTCAGTGTTTTGCCAATGGACAACCCGAGTTGCTGCAATCGAGTTCGGAATGTTGTCCGCGATATTCCGAGAATTTCCGTTGCTTGAGTCATGTGTCCGCCGACATGTTTAAGCACTTCTTCATAAAGGATTCTGTCTACTTCCGTGTGGACAGCCTCATTCAGTTCGGATGGCTTCGTTTCAAGCAGTTGTCGAATGCGGGCTCGAAGATCGCCAAAGCCTGCTGAGTCTTGCGAAGGCTCCGATGTTATTGTTTGAGTTACGAAAGCGGTGCTCGGTTTCACGGAAGTAGGCAAGCAATCAGGTGTAATGATCTCGCTTGTAGAGCGAACGATGGCGTATTTAATCGCGCTCTGCAATTCTCGGACGTTACCAGGCCAATTGTGTTCGGAGAGGCTCGCGACGCACTCGGGTGAGATTCGTAGATTCGAGCGACCCAAGTCGCGACCGAAGCGTTGCGCGAAGTATTCGACGAGTCGCGGCAGATCCTCGAGTCGCTCGCGGAGCGGAGGCAGATGAATACTGAAGGTATTGAGTCGATAAAACAGATCTTCTCGAAAAGTCTTTTGCAAAATCGATTGTTCGAGGTTGTTGTTGGTGGCTGCGATGATACGTACGTCGCATTGTAGAGTTTCATTGCCACCGACACGCTCAAAGCGACCGTCTTGCAAGATTCGTAGCACTTTGGCTTGTGCACCGAGGCTCATGTCGCCAATTTCATCCAAAAAGAGTGTGCCTCCGTCGGCTTGCTCGAACTTTCCGATGCGTCGCCGATCCGCGTTGGTAAACGCGCCTTTTTCGTGACCGAAAAGTTCGCTTTCGAGAAGTGTTTCTGGGATAGCCGCGCAATTGATGGCAAGAAATGGCTTGGGCGACCGCGAGCTGTGTTGGTAGATCGCGCGCGCCACGAGTTCCTTTCCAGTGCCGCTTTCGCCCAGGATCAGTACATTGACATTCTGTGGGGCGACACGCCCGATTTCTTTATAGACTTGTTGCATGGCTCGTGAGTTGCCAATCACACGATCGACTTTGGGATCGCCCACGTCATTGTCCGTGGATTGATCGAAGTCGGTCAACACGCGACTAATGCGACTCAGTTCAATTGCCTTAAATACCGCTTCTTTCAATTCGTTGAGATCGTAGGGTTTCAAAATGTAATCAAATGCGCCGCGCTTCATCGCCTCAATGGCAGAGTCCGTAGTGGCGTGAGCGGTAATGATGATGATTGGCAGGTGAGCATCGATTTCCCGCATTTTGTGAAATGCATCGAGGCCTGACATATCAGGCAAGCGAATGTCGCAGATTACAACATCGGGACGATGATAATTGACCGCATCAATGCCAGCCTGTGCCGTCTCGGTCGTGATGATCTTAAGCCCTTCGATGCGCAGCCCTCTTTCCATGGCATAGCGGATACTTGATTCGTCATCGACGATGAGCAGGGTTGGCATAGTCGCGAAGGCCGTTCTGTGATCCAAGGTCACGGTTTTGTGGAGTGAGCGTCTTGATGCAATACGGGCAATCGTACCGTGAATATCGTGCCACCTTGCGGGCGGCATTGTGGCACGATTGTACCGCTGTGATCTTCGATGATACGTTGGCAGATGGCTAGCCCTATACCTGTTCCCGCATCCTTGGTGCTGAAGAATGGATCAAAGATGCGGTCGAGAATATCTGCAGGTATACCCACTCCGCGATCGTTTACTTGTATTTCGACTTCTCGCACGTTATCGGGGGATCGCGATTCACGCAATCGGATTTCGATTTGACCGCCGGTTGGCTGCGACTCAACGGCATTGATAACCAAGTTCAGCATCACTTGTTGAAGTTGCTGCGGATCGGCGCTTAATTCAATTCCCGGTTGCGGTAAATCAAGTTTTAAGCTGATGCCTTGCCGATCAATGCGGCTTTGTGTTAACTGAACTGTCCGTTGAATCACTGCTGCCAGATCGACCATTTTCCGGGAAAGTTTCGGCGGTCTAGCGAAGTCAAGAAAGGTCTGCACCAATTCGTTGAGTCGCTCGATTTCGACCCCCAGAATCTCCACGTCTTGATCGTCTAGTGCCGATGCGCCACCTGACTGGCGAGCCATCTGAACCAGAGACCGCATGGCCGTTAGTGGGTTGCGAATCTCGTGGGCAAGTCCGGCTGCCAATTGACCGATCGCCGTCATCTGTTCCGATCGCAAGACTCTCTGCTGACTTACTTGAAGCCGCTGTACGGTTTCGCCAACTCGATTAGCCATTTCGTCCAGCGATTCACGAATCGCAGTAAGATTGCCGTTGGAACTGAATTTCAGCGGTCCAACGACTTCGTTCAAGGCGCCCGTGGCTGCGTGCACGGGGATATTCAATTCAACTATGGATCGATTAACACTGCGGGCGACTGCAACACCGGCCATCAGTCCACCGATCGCCCCGCAGGTTACTAGTAGGAGCAACGTTAGACTCACGCGATCGGCAATCACCTGGCTGTCATGACCCTGGTCTACTAGCCGGAGCTGTTGTCTCTCGCTCTGCAGCTTTGCCGTGGGTATTAGCTCTTGGGTGATAATGTCTTGGACGCGATTCAATAATTCTGGCTGATTCGCTTGAGCGTTTGTCGATGCACTTAACTCGCGAAAAACCTTGTCAAACCGAGCATATTGCTGGCGAATTTTTGGTAACAGCGAATGATCATCATCCGTTGAATCAAGCAGTTCGGATTTCTCTAATGCTTCCCCAACATCTTTGGAAGCCTTACGAGCTTGCTCAAGTGCCTCAGCATCCCGGCTGACTTGAAACTTGTTGAGATCCGTCTGCAATTCAAGTAGCTGATTTTCTATCGTATGCGATGCATTCGATGTCGCGATGCTTTGCGCATTGAGATCCATCGCTTGCTGTTGCAACAAATGCACCCACCACGCTGTGAACGCCCCCAGAATAAGCAATAGTAGGCTCACCGCCAGCAACGGGGCGGTCATCCGAAAAACTAGACCGGAGAACATAGGGCATTGTCCAATTCGACGTCGAAATCAGCGTTGCTTTAAGGCGTTGGAACACAAATCGCGGGATCTCCTCAGCAAGAATTGTACCACGCAGCGAATTGCAACAGATTTTCCAAGTGTCGTTAGTCTTTTCACTGAGGTGGGAGTGTTTTTTGACCATAACAGGAGTTTCTTGGCCAACAATCACATTTATACTCCTCGAAACTCTGCGATAACCATTCGGTATGGGACTTGCATTCGATTCCCTATCATTGATCATGCGTCCCAATCATGTATTACGCGAAACGCATTTAGCCAATATCAGGAGTTCAGTCGTGAATACGAAATCCCTCGACTTTGCTCCAGTTCAGGAACTTGGCAAACCATTTCCGGCGAGAAATACTCAGCCAGGTTTGTCGCCAACCGCTCGCTGGAGTGCAAACTGGTGGCTTTACTTCGCACTCGTTTGGTTGGTGCTCGCATGTCTTTTTTTTGCGGCCGTCGTTTGGAGCATTTTGCTTTCGCCCATAATTTAGTGGTGGAGGCTGGGCTGATAAAAAGTGTAGAACGGTTGTCCCCAACGTTCTCCCCAACCGTTTTGCCGAAGAGCAACGTACCGGTTGTAACGTTAAGCGAACGGTTTCCTTGGTGAGCGAAGAAAGTTATCGAATCGATTGTACCAATCCGAAGTAGCTTTTGATTCCGATCGTATCGATCAATCCGTTAAACGCTAGCAATCGAATCAAAACCATGTCCCGGTATCTCGCAACACCCATCGCTCGGCTCGTTGGAGTCTCAATGTTGCTGGTGTTGTTCTTCGGAGCGGGTTGTAAAACGGCGCAGGTAGGTTGCGACCCGAGTTTCGTTTCCAAAGCGATTCTGTGCCGCACAGCGGTGACCCTGGAGAAGTCGCAGCCGTGCATCGAGCAAATACCCGCTGGGGTGGTACTCGAAGATGGTCTCGAAGAATCAGAAGCCGTTGAGACTGGGTTAGCAAATAACTCGATGTTCCAAGCGGCCTTAGCGCAACTGGGCATGGCGGGCGGCGATGCGGTTCAAGCGAGTTTAATCGCCAACCCGCAAGTGTTGATTTACTTTCCGTCCGGCGCGAAAGAAGGGCAGTATACGCTGTACGCTCCGATCGAATCCTATTTCCTGCGGCCCACACGGGTGAAAGTCGCCAATCGCGAGTATCGCCGCATCGGTGAGCAGCTTGTGCAAAACGGTTTAAACGTTGTTCGGGATATCCGCTTCGCCTATGCGGACTTGGCACTTGCGACCGAGCAATCCAAGTTAGCGGCTGAAGCGGTGGAGTTGCGAGCGGGGATCGCCGAGCTGACCCGCAAGCGTTTTGACGACGGCGACATTAGCGAACTGGAAACGATTACCACTAAAGTTGACGCGCTCAATGCGAAAGCGATCAGTGGCGTACAACGACAGAACGTAGAAATCAGTCATGCGCGATTAGCATCGTTGATTGGAATTCCGACCGTGGTAACTCCCTTGCAACCCGCAGCCCTCGAAACAATGAGCGTCCCAGTACTCGACGAGCAGCAGCTGATCGATACAGCACTCGCCTGTCGGCCCGACTATCATGCGGCCCGCTGGACGGTGGCGGCGGCGCAGGAACGATCCAAGTTATCGCGCTGGCTGTTTTGGCGAGTCGATAGCGTGGTCGACGTCCGTCACGGAACAGATTACACGCGGACGGGGACGGGCCTGAGGTTTGACCTACCAATTTTCAATCGCAACCAGGGCGGAATTCTTCGTGCGGACTGGGAATTGAATGCGGCGCTGCATACTCGCGACGCGATTCGAGATCAGATTTATCAGGATGTGCGCATAGCATTTCGGCAGCTCAATCAGGTTCAGGCGAATTTGAACATCTTGGAAGCCGAAGTTCTGCCAAACTTGTCCGGCGCGGTCGAGATTGCTAAGAAAGGTTTTGCTGACGGCGGAACCGACTACTTGTTGGTTTTGCAGACTACGACGCAGTACTTGGATGCCAGGTCGCGAATTCTCGACCAACGGGCGGCGATGCACCGAGCCGTTGCGGAACTTGAGCGAAGTGTCAGCCGAAGCGTGCTGGCGGTTCCACTTGATGTTTCAATAATGTTGTCGCAGACTGCCCCTGCTGACGAGTCAAAATGGAAGGTTAATTAATGGTGAGGTTCGCTAGATATCTGGTCACCAACTACAATCGAGCCTCCGGCCGAAAATTCTACCTCAAGTTAGCTCGTGCCCTATGAGAATCGTTTCTCGCGCTCCCTGGTATTCGCTCATCGCTATAGTCGGGTTTCTTTTGTTTACCAGCGGTTGCGGCAATCAGACTGCCTCTAAACCCAAATCGATTGCCCCAGCCAAAGTTGAAATGGTTCCGCATGAAAGCGATCTTGCGACCATTACGCTGACTGCGGACGCGGAGAAACGATTAGGGATCTCGACAGTCGCCACGAAAATTGCCCGCGTGCAACAGCATCGCAAATTTGGCGGTGAAGTGATCATTCCTCCTGGTCGATCTATCATGATTACAGCGCCCGTATCGGGCATCGTGGCCGCAGCGAGTGAAGTGCCGATACCGATTGCCGGCAGCAAAGTCAAAGCCGGGGACGCGGTGCTGGAGTTGGCACCGCTGTTGTCGCCGGAAAGAGATGTGCCGACGCCTGCTGAGCAGGTTCAGATGGCGAGCGCGCGCGCGGCAATTGTGGCAGCGCAAGTCACCGCTGAAGGCGATGTGCAACGCGGTAAAGCGGATGTTGCTGCTGCGAGAATCACTTTGGAGCGCGCCACCAAATTGTTGGCCGATCGCGCTGGAAGTCAACGTGCCGCAGATGATGCCCAAGCGATTGCTAACGTTGCAAAAACCGTGCTTGCCGCTGCCGAAGAACGCAACACTCAACTGACAAAATTATTGGCGACCCTTGAACGCAAGCCATCTCACGAACTGGCTACGAAGTTCACTCTGCGCGCTCCCGTGGATGGTTTGGTTCGGAACATCGGTATTTCAGCAGGGCAGCAAGTCGTCGCCGGAGCTCCGCTGATGGAGGTGCTAGATACAAGTACCGTTTGGATTCGCGTGGCGGTGTTCGTGGATCTTCTTCCGAACATTCAACCGGGAGCCACCGGCCGCGTCGAGTCACTCAGTGGAAAATCGATCGGACAAGTTTTGCAAGCCACTGAACCGGACGCAAAAATTGCGGTACCTGTCAGTGCACCGCCCACCGCGGATGCTGGAAGTTCCTCAGCGGATTTATATTTTGAAATTCCCAACGCCGATTCTAGTTTCCGGCCTGGCCAGCGGGTTGGTATGGATCTGCCGATGCATCAGGAAGTCGAAGCAGTTATCGTTCCGGCCGCGGCGATACTCTACGACATTCATGGCGGGTCTTGGGTTTATGCAGTTAAAGAGCCGCTGCGATTTGAACGAAAACGTGTGACGGTAATGTGGATCGATGGCTCGCAAGCGATGTTGCAAAAAGGGCCGCAAGCGGGCACCTTGGTCGTTTCCGACGGCGCCGCGGAGTTGTTTGGTACCGAATTCGGTCCAGGGAAATAGGCGAACGGATTATGAGTTGGCTTATCCATGCTTCCCTGCGATTACGAATAATCGTTTTGATGATCGCGATCGGCTTAATCATCGTCGGACTGCGATCGGTAGGCTCGGTTCCGTTAGATGTGTTTCCTGAATTTGCGCCACCGTTGGTTGAGATACAAACCGAAGCGCCCGGGATCTCGACCGAAGACGTCGAGAGTTTGATCAGTGTGCCGATCGAGAATGCCGTCAATGGCATTCCCTTCGTGAAGACCGTTCGTTCGAAGTCGGTGTTGGGTTTGTCGAGCGTGCGATTGATCTTTGCCAGCGGTACAGACCTGCTGATGGCGCGTCAATTGGTTCAGGAACGATTGACGCTAGTTGCCACTCAGTTGCCGCGTGTGGCCAGACCGCCTGTGATCCTTCCCCCGCTCTCGTCGCTCAGCCGCTGCATGAAGATTGGGCTCTGGTCGGACACGAAGTCGCAAATGGATATGACGGTGCTGACGAAATGGACTATCAGACCGCGATTGATGTCCGTTAGCGGTGTGGCGAACGTCGCGGTGTGGGGTGAGAAGGAACCGCAGTTGCAGGTGATTGCCGATCCGGATCGATTGCGTGCCAATGGCGTGACGCTCGATATGCTGATGCAAGCGGTGCGCGACGCGACGACTGTGGGCGGTGGCGGCTTCATTGATACAGCGAATCAACGCCTGGCGCTGCGGCACGTGCCAGCCGTGTACACGCCCGAGCAGCTCGGTGAGATGGTGCTGAGCTATCGGAACGCTGCAACCACTGTGGCCAGCAATGCGACCGCTATGGGCAGTCCGATTCGAATTCGGGATGTTGCAGAAGTTGTCATTGATCACGCGCCGCCGATAGGCAACGCGATCATCAACAATCAACCAGGCTTGTTGCTGATCGTCGAAAAACAACCTTGGGCCAACACGCTGGATGTAACTCGGGGTGTCGAAAAAGCAATGGAAGAACTGAAGCCTGGGATGGGTGAAGTTCAGTTTGATACAACAATCTTCCGTCCAGCCACATTTATTGAGCGATCACTTACCAACCTCACCCATTCGATGGCGCTTGGCTGTGTGTTGGTGATAGTGGTGTTGCTAGTGTTTCTATTCGACTGGCGCTGCGCATTGATCAGTGCGCTGGCAATTCCCTTGTCGTTGATAGCAGCCATGATGGTGCTGTACTGGCGCGGCGGAACGGTGAATACGATGGTCTTGGCGGGTTTGGTCATCGCTCTGGGTGAAGTTGTCGACGATGCAATTATTGATGTCGAAAACATCATGCGTCGGCTGCGAATCAATGCAACTGTTGAGCATCCCAAATCGGCCTTCGAAGTTGTCTTCGACGCTTCGATGGAAGTACGCAGCGCAGTAGTTTATGCGACGATTATCGTTGTTTTAGCCTTCTTGCCGGTGTTCTTTTTGGAAGGGCTGTCGGGTTCGTTCTTTCGACCGTTAGCTGCTTCGTACATTTTGGCGATCTTCGCATCGCTGGTCGTTGCATTGACGGTGACACCAGCCATGTGTTTGATTCTGTTGCCCGCCACGGCGCGCATGCGGCACCGTGAAGGACCGCTGGTTCGGGTCCTGAAGCGTGGCTATCGAGCGATGTTGCGGCAGTTGTTGGAATGGAGGGGTTTGACCCTCACTGGTTTTGCGGGCGTGTTCGCGGCGCTGGCGTGTACGGTACCTTGGTTGGGCGAAGAGTTAATGCCTAACTTTCGTGAGACGGATTTCTTGATGCATTGGGTCGAGAAGCCTGGTGTAGGCATTCAGGCGATGGACCGCATCACGACGCTCGCGAGCAAAGAGCTGATGGATGTCCCCGGCGTTCGTAACTTTGGTTCGCATATTGGTCGCGCGACGGTTGCCGATGAAGTGGTTGGTCCCAACTTTACCGAGCTGTGGATTAGTATCGATGAGACACACGACTACGATGCCACGGTGGCTCGGGTGCAAAGTGTTGTAGATGGCTATCCGGGGCTGTACCGCGACTTGCTGACCTATCTTAAGGAACGTATCAAAGAAGTTCTGACTGGAACAAGCGCGGCGATTGTCGTGCGCATTTACGGCTCGGATATGGATCAGCTGCGAAGCATGGCGGCTGAAGTCGCCGCGCAGATCAAGCCGATCGAAGGTGTCACGACACTGAAGGTAGAGCCGCAAGTCTTGGTGCCACAAATAGCGATTGAGATGCGACCCGAAGCGGCGGCGCAGTTCGGAGTAACGCCGGCTATACTGATGAGAAGCGTCAACGCGCTTGTCAATGGCACCCAAGTTGGCGAAATCTACCGCGACCAAGCGATCTTTGCTGTGGCTGTTCGAGGCAACGACAGTGCGCACGAAGATCCCATGGCAGTCGGCAGACTGATGATTGATACACCTTCGGGTGCGCAGGTGCCGTTGGGAAATCTAGCGAACGTAACAATTGTGCCTGCACCGAATGAAATTAAGCGTGAGGGCGCGTCGCGTCGACTAGATGTAACCTGCAACGTGGCGGGCCGTGACTTGGCATCGGTTGCAACCGAAATCGAAAACGCTGTACGCAATAATGTGAAATTCAGCAGTGGTTACCATCCCGAGTTTCTCGGCGAGTACGCAGAAGCGCGCGCGTCGCGACAACGGTTGCTCTTGCTTTCGTGCGGAGCGATCTTGATGATCACGGTGATTCTGTACGTGGATTTCCAATCATGGACTTTGGTGTTACTCATGCTGGGAATGCTGCCGCTGGCGATGTTGGGAGGGGTGCTCGGGGTCTTTGCCAGTGGCGGAGTTATGTCGCTGGGATCATTGGTCGGCTTCGTAACCGTGATTGGCATCTCGGCTCGCAACGCCATCATGCTGATCAGTCACTATCGCCATCTGGCTTCAGAAGAAGGTGTGGCGAGCGGTCGCGAATTGATTCTTCGTGGTGCAGAAGAGCGACTAGCACCGATCTTGATGAC
>JANLQO010000156.1:0-3298 GCA_031367855.1 Planctomycetia bacterium
GTCAACTCGACTTTGCCTAGGTCGTTGGGCTTGCCCTCCGCTAGCGTGAGTGAAAAGGGAGTAGTTTTGGGATCGGCATATTTTTTCTTGAGTTTATCGGGACCGCTAAAGTTGCGCCCCAGTATGTTGTATTCTTGAAGGATAAACGTCACTTTGTACTCGCCCCCGGGTGCACCGTCACCTTCGGCGTAGGTCGAGATGCGAATCTTGCCTTCGACATCGGTAAAGCCTTGCGGGAAAGTTGGCCGATCGTCGTTGGCGGGCGTAACCGGGTGCAAGGCAACTTGGATCTCTGGGACGGGAGCACCATCGACGGTTACTGTTCCCTGGACCTTGAAGACCTGCTTTTCGTTGGGATGTTTGGGGCCGCAACCAACAAATCCAACCGTCAAAAAGCCGATGGCAAGGCTCAAGCAAACCGCGGCATTCATGTTTCGACTTGGCATAAACGGTAACTTACTTTGCGTTTTCAATAGAGAAGTAAAAAGATGCACCAAGTAAAACTTGGTGCATCTATAAATCTGTGAACAGGCTCGCCGCTTAGTTGTCGGTTGCTGCAACCTCACCCTTTTCGCGAGTGATACGAGCTGCAAAGATGTATGCGTCAATGGATTCCGCATTGAACTGGACGGAGCCATCAGCCATTAGGAACTGACCGCCGCCGGGATGGAATCCATGAAAACCTTGTCCGCGAAAATTCGTGCAATTGATGGCACAGCCGCCTTCAGCAATCGGATAACCGGTTGCCCCGCGGACTGCACCTGCCAACCAATTCTCGCCCATCAATGGGTCTCCCCAACCACCACCGTTAGTCGCTCCCAAGATGGCGGGCACACTGATCTGCTTGGTACCCGAGTAAATCTTATCTCCACCGGTGCGTTCACCCAGCAAAAAAGTGTTGGAGGTTCCATCAGTAATGTTGGCAATCTTGCTGCTGCTGGGTGACTGAAACGTAGCCGCAGTCAAAGCACCATTGCGTTGTCCACCTTGATTGCCGTTGTAGGCGATGTTTCCAAAAGTGGCCCGTACACCGGTGGTCACCGCATAATCGCTCGGCGCGGCTGTCCAACTTGTCGCGGGCATGCCTGGCAAAAGCGCTCCTGCGGGAATGGCACAAGTGTAAACGCGTGACAACGCCTCCCCTGGAGACGAAGGGCAGACAAACATCGGCAGGACTTTGGAAATGACATTGACGTTGGCTGCACCAATCGCACCACCGTAAGTAGTCGACGGTGTAAATCGATAATCGTACTGCGCATAAAGTGGAGCTTGCTCCATGAAAGGTAGCAGGCCTAGCATTCCAGATTGAACATTGTAGGGCGGTGCTGGCTGCCAAACGTAATATGCCGAAGGAAAAGACTTATAAGTCGATTCGTAGTTATGAAACGCCAGCCCTAGTTGCTTGAGGTTGTTTGAACATTGCATTCTTCTGGCAGCTTCTCGCGCTGCCTGTACCGCCGGTAATAGCAGCCCCACTAGTATGCCGATGATGGCGATTACCACCAACAACTCGACCAGTGTAAAGCCTGCACGCTTGCTTGCTTTTCTCATAGAATGTGAACTCCGATAGAATTTTAAAAAGTAGTCCGCCTCTGGCTTCGCACAGCCTCGATTGCGCACAAAACCCAGCAAATCACTTAAGTCAATCCGATTGTCGATGAATCGATCATCGTCTTCAAATCGAGATTGCAGTGTCCCAAGAGCTGAGCGGGATAGATACAGCCATCTTACTGCGAACTTGAAGTATGACACATTGGCGACATCAAAGCACTATTGCTTAAATTAATTTTCCGCGCTTTACGGCGGTATATCGCCTCGCCGAATCTTAGTTTCGAAGCCCCCACTTGGTGCGCGTGTAGGCTATATGAAACCCATTCCGTTGAGCGTTGCGTTGCGACGGACTGCCCGGAAGTGCACACATCATGGCGATGTCGCAACCTTGATCGACGGCAAACTGCAGGCGTTGAGCGAGCAATGCGGATTGTGCACCCTGTTTTCTTGCATCGGGGACCGTACTAGCCCCTGCAAGCAGTGCAATTCCACCCGCAATTGCAACAACGCCAGTGGCCACTGGCCGCCCATCGAGCTCTGCAAACATGGCGGTCGAGCCCTCCGTGACGACAAAATTTTGTGCGAGGTCAAGAATCAATTGCATCATATCGGGATGCTCACTCCAACCACTTGCGGAGGTTTGAGCCCACAACTCAGCTTGATCATGCGAGGCGACGTTTATTTTCATTTTCGGATTGCGAGGCGTTGGCATCGCTATATTCGTACCAATGCGGCGATACATGACACTCGTAAACTCAATTGGGTGGTAGCCGCGATCGTTCAAAAGAACAATCAGTTCTGGCGCGATCAGCGGTGCGACTTCGTGATGAACCGCCGCGCCTCGATCTAAAAAAAAGGACTCGATCGTCTGCAAGTCCACTTCGGTTGGGTCACCGTTGATACCCAACCCAAAGGTCTGCGAACAAGGCGAATCCGGCCCGTCAAACATCGCATAGGTTCCCGCCACTTCGATCCAAGCAGCGTTGCTATCGGGCGAAATGCGGCGGCGGGCTTCTATAAACCGCGAATTGGCAGTTGCCTCAGTCCGTTCCAGCCTCGCCGCCAGGGCTGCGTCGACAATCAACGGATCGTTTGGGTTGGTAGCAGTTGTCATCTAGGCCGTACTTTTTGAAATGCGATTGATCGAACTTGAATGAATAAAATGGCGAAGACTGCCAGCATCCGAGCCGACTCTGGCAGACTCGGCCACTGGACACTATTGGGCTTGATAAGGTTCAAATCCTATCAGAATGGGGGCAGGTGACTAGAAAACCGCCTTTACATCGAACAAAATGAATCCAGTCTTTCGTCTGCCTGCCTCCCGCCAAACCCCAAAGCCCGCCATGACCGGTTCTACCGTCGCTTATTCGTTTAGGCCAATATTTGCAGCGTCGCCGATAATTCTGCTACTTACAGCCAGCCTAGCAGGGAATTTGTCGGCTGAAGACCAGCCTGTTCAAATTGAATTCAACCGCGACATACGCCCGATCTTGTCGGATCACTGCTTCGCATGCCACGGACCAGACGCCAAACACCGAGAAGCAGATGTACGCATCGATACCGAAAAGGGACTTTTTGGGACTGACGGCGAACCTGGACCCGTGGTCCGCGGCAAGCTGGACGAAAGCGAACTGTGGCGGCGGATTACGGCCACGAAGCCCGACGAGCAAATGCCGCCCGCCAATTTTGCTAAGCCGCTAAGCGACGAACAACGCAAACTTCTTGGCAAGTGGATCGAACAAGGCGC
>JANLQO010000171.1:0-12150 GCA_031367855.1 Planctomycetia bacterium
CTGTCGCCCTAAAGCGCGAATGCAGTAGTTCAGAGTCCGTTCAGGCTCACCATCAAAAGAGATCTCCTTCGCCCAGTAAACTTTATTGGTCGCTTTATCATAGTGTGGCGGTTCTGCCCAACCGACTAGATGAATGCCAGGAAAGCCTTGAGCAAGGCGTTGCTCATTCATTTCCTTTTCTCCTTCCTGCATTGACTTCATCAAATCGCTAAAGTTGATCGATGCGGCATCCTTATCGGAGATGTATCCAGAATCATCGTACTGAATGATGGCCGCGATGCAGTTCGCATTAATCACATCTCGGGCGCTGCGGACAATCATTCCCTGATAGGTTCCGCCCGGCGGATTGCCCCACAGTTCCTCGACAACTTTTTTGGTCTGCACTGGGTCCAAGTATTCAAGCTCGGCTGGCAAATTCAACTGAGCAAGTCCACCCGGCAGTGAGATCAATCCTCGCTGAGTACTGAGCCCCATCTGTTGCAAAAACGCCGTCACTTGGGCTTCTGTTGGCACCGCATTTTCATCGCCAACAGGCTCTTGAGCCGACGCGACAAAAGTCAGGACAATGAATAAGGACAAGCTGATGTGAAGTTTGCATAGCATTGAGAGGTTGCTTTCCATATATTTGCATAAACGCTTTGGTAGAACGCTGTGCAAATTTTAATGTAAAGGCAGTGCTAATTGCAACCTAGTGCTTCATCCAACTTAGATATTGGGGGCGCGTGGCATGCGCCCTGCAGACTTCGAAAAGCGAGTTTGAAGTGCGATTCACCGCTGTGTTTTCATTTGATTCCTAAGCGGGACGCCCTCGTTAGCACCCGGTTTACATTACAAAAACGGGACGCCGACGCGTTTCGGCTACTTTAACAAACCCAGTTTTCGTCTTTGACAAAGCACTCATTTAGTCTCCATAAACTATCGGAAGCTCACTAAGTCGGCAGCATGATAACCCCCCACGAAATAGCACAGAAAGCAAGTCGCATCTACTCGCGCGCGATCGCGGCTTGGTTAGCCAGCGACGAATCGTTCTTTCCCTATCGAATGCCTTGCGACTTGAGCTTGCCCGAATCGCAATCTGAGCTAATTAGGCAAGTCGAACTGCTGCGAAGCGAATCGAAAGAGTCTCTCGGCTGCGGCTATTCCATTGCCTGGGAAGAAAAAGCCAAACGACTGTACGGGCGAAACAACTATCCAGTCGCCATAACCATCGAGTCCCTGGATGACTTGGTAAAATTGATTCGCAAAGTTTCTGAATTTCGCACGCTGCGAAGCTGCGTCGAACGGGTGCTCAGCCGGTTCCCAACGCTGAGCGATTGGGTTACAAAAAACTGGCAGCGCTTGTTGTCGGTCGAGGCGCAGCTGGATGAGTTGCTTGTGGTGGCACGGTTCATGATCGACCATCCGCGTCCGGATTGCTTCGTGCGCGAATTGCCATTGTCCATTTCGACAAAAACAATCGAACGCAACAAATCGCTCTTGAGCGCTTGGTTCGACGTATTGCTGCCCGAAGGCGCCATCGATTTCGGTAGCACGCGAAGTTTTGAACAACGATTCGGTTTTCGTTATGCGCGACAGCATCTCCTCGTCCGTTTCCTGGATCGGGAACTCGCGTGCGAACTCGGATGCCCTTGGATGGAGTTGTCAATACCCGCTGCCGAACTTGCGCAATTGCCCGTTACGGGGGCGAGAGTATTCATCGTTGAGAACAAGGTAAATTTGTTGACGTTGCCAAGATCACCGCGCAGTATTGCACTGGGCGGATTCGGTGACGGAGTCACAATGCTGTTTGATGTTCCATGGCTATCGAAGCAGCCGTTGTTTTATTGGGGCGATGTCGACCTGGACGGCTTCGATATTCTCGCCTCACTGCGTCATCGTTTCCCGCAAACGCGCAGTCTTTTCATGGATGAGGAGACGCTGGTAAAGCACCGGTCGATCGCAACTTCCTTCGTCAATCGCCGCTCCGCAGAGGCGAGCGAACCAGCCGAGCTCACCGCCTCGGAACTCGCCGCTTATCGCATTTGCAAAGGAGAGAATCTTCGCTTCGAACAAGAGCACATTTCGCAAGCTGCGGTGAATCAGCGGTTCGTCGAATTAAATCGCCAGTGAGAATTTCCGCGCGATCAAAGCGAAAATGCACCCGGCAAAAGCAACTCAGTAGTCCAACGCGCACGAACTTCGCTGCTGTCAGCATCCACCAAGATCACTTCAATGGCTGCGCCGAATTCGTGAAGCACTTGACGACATGCACCACAGGGAGTGACGGCACCTTGCGAAGCCACTGCGATTGCCCGCCACACTCGTTGTCCCCTGACAATCGCAGCCGACACCGCGCTGCGTTCGGCACAAATTGCTAACCCGTAGCTCGCATTCTCAACATTGCAGCCTTCGAAGATCTCTCCACCACTCGTCAAGATCGCCGCCCCAACCAAGAAATTACTATAAGGCGCATAAGCCCTCCGCCTCGCCGCCAAGGACGCACTGACCAAGCTCGCCAACTCTGATTCTGTCAATAGCATCGCAACTCCACTTCGTAAGCAACTGAAAAATGCCCAGCAAGTGAAACTTACTGGGCATGGAGCATGGGTTGCAACTCGTTACGTGAATAACTAATCCACCGAGTACAGAATCGCAGCTTGGGCTGCAGCCAAGCGAGCGATAGGTACACGGAACGGTGAGCAACTGACATAGTTCAGGCCAATTTGATGGCAGAAGACAACGGACGACGGGTCGCCACCGTGTTCGCCGCAGATGCCGATCTTGAGGTCCTTGCGAGTGCTGCGACCCTTGTCGACGCCGATCTTCATCAACTGACCTACGCCCGTGGTGTCGATCGAGGCGAACGGGTTGGCTTTAAGGATGTCGAGTTCCTGGTAAGCGGGAATGAACGAACCCGAGTCATCGCGGCTCATGCCCAAGCAAGTTTGCGTCAAGTCGTTTGTGCCAAACGAGAAGAACTCTGCAGACTCAGCAATCTCGTCAGCGGTCAAAGCACCACGAGGTACTTCGATCATCGTGCCGACGGTATAAGCAAACTTCTTGCCGGTCTCTTTCATCACTTCCTTAGCGACGCGATGAATGATCTCAACTTGAAGATCCAATTCCTTCTTGAAGCCCACCAGCGGAACCATGATTTCCGGCTTGACCTTCACGCCGTCTTTTAGGACTGCAGCAGCAGCCTGGAAAATGGCGCGAGCTTGCATTTCGGAAATTTCTGGGCGCACAATCCCGAGTCGGCACCCACGGAAACCAAGCATCGGATTGAATTCGTGGAGTTCACCCACCAAGCGAGCGACCTCCTTAACCGTAATACCAAGTTGGCTGGCAACTTCTTCTTGCCCCTTCTTGTTATCGCCGTGCGGCAGGAACTCGTGCAAGGGTGGATCCAGCAAGCGAATGCAGGCTGGCAAGCCATCGAGCGCACGGAAGATGCCTTCGAAGTCCTTTTGCTGGTATGGCAGTAATTGGGCAAGTGCGGCTCTTCTGTCCTCGGGCTTTTCAGCCAGAATCATTTTGCGAACAGCGATAATGCGATCGCCTTCGAAGAACATGTGCTCGGTACGACACAGGCCAATACCCTCTGCGCCGAATGCAATTGCGTTGACCACTTGGTCGGGTTGGTCGGCGTTGGTGCGAATGCCGAGCTTACGGTACTTGTCAGCCAACTTCATAATGTGGTTGTAGTACTGATAAACTTTGCTGTCGGCAGCCTTCATGGTCTTGGTGACCAACACTTGGTTCAGTTCGCTGGGCGCGGTTGCGATCAAGCCGCTAAAAACTTCGCCCGTCGAGCCGTTGATGCTGATCGAGTCGCCTTCCTTGAGCGTCACGCCTTTGCACTTGAGCGTCTTCTTATGGTAGTCGATTTCGATATCGCCAGCACCAGCTACGCAGACTTTACCCATCTGACGAGCGACCAATGCAGCGTGGCTGGAGACACCACCGCGGCAAGTCAGAATTCCGTCAGAGGCAATCATACCGCGAAGATCCTCGGGGCTGGTTTCAACGCGCGCTAGCACAACTTTTTTGCCGAGTGCCGCAAGCTCTTCAGCTTTGTCTGCGGTGAAGACCATGGTGCCCGAGGCGGCACCCGGTCCAGCGGCCAGGCCGACAGCCAACAGCTTGCCATCTTTCTTAGCTTTCTCGTAAGCTGGCACGTCGAAAATGGGTTGCAGCAGTTGATTGAGCGCCTCAGGATCGCCCGATTTGACGGCGTGTTCCGGAGTCATCAGTTTTTCTTTGACCATGTCGTGAGCGATCTTCACGTAAGCAAGCGCGGTGCGCTTGCCGTTACGAGTTTGAAGCATGTACAGTTTCTTCTTTTCGATCGTGAATTCGAAGTCTTGTACGTCGCCGAAGTTCTTTTCCAGCGTCTTGCGAACTTCAACCAGTTCCTTGAAGGCGGCGCTGTTGATCTTGTCCTTGGCCATGTCGGAGATTTTCAGTGGCGTGCGCACGCCGGCTACCACGTCTTCGCCTTGAGCGTTCACAAGGTATTCGCCATAGAACACGTTCTCGCCGGTAGCCGGGTCACGTGTGAAGGCTACCCCAGTTGCACAGTCGTCACCCATGTTGCCAAACACCATGCTTTGAACGTTGACGGCAGTGCCCCAATCGTCAGGAATACGATACTTTTGGCGATAGAGAATCGCCCGTTCGTTCATCCATGAACCAAAGACCGCACTCACTGCGCCGATCAGTTGCGTCATGGGATCATTGGGAAATGCTTTGCCGGTGCGATCCTTTATCAGCTTTTTGTAGCGTTTGACCAACTCTTGCAAATTCTCTTCGGTCAGGCTGGTATCGTCCGCAGCTTTGACTTCCTTTTTGAGATTGTCCATGATTTCTTCGAAAGGATCATGTTCGTTTTCGTGACGCTTTTGAACGCCCATCACGACGTCGCCGTACATTTGCAGGAAGCGGCGATAGGAATCCCAAGCAAAACGCCCGTTGTTAGTGGCTTTCTTTAGACCTTCCGTGGTTTCGTCGTTCAGACCCAGGTTGAGAATCGTGTCCATCATCCCTGGCATCGAATCGCGGGCACCCGAGCGAACCGAAACGAGCAGCGGGTTCTTGGGATCGCCGAACTTTTTGCCAGTCTCTTTTTCCATCCAAGCGACTGCGCTCTTCAAATCCGCATCGAAACCGTCAGGATACTTTTTGCCATTTTTGTAATAATGAACGCAAACCTCGGTGGTGATCGTATAGCCCGGAGGCACAGGCAGGCCAATTTTTGTCATTGCGGCCAAGTTCGCGCCCTTACCGCCCAGCAACGCTTTCATGTCGCCGGCACCGTCGGTCTTGCTCTTGCCGAAGTAATAAATCATCTTGGTCTTGGCCATAACGCTGTTCGAACCTCCGAAGTGGATTTTTTCTTTTGGGTTACGGTCAGGGAGCTAAAGTGCCACTAAACCGTTGACTTTTGCCTATAAAATCGCGCCGCGAGTGTACTGGCGCAGCCGTAAACCGTCAATTGGTAGCCGCATAAGTTGCGAGTTCCATAGATCTTTCGCATCGATCTTGAATGGGAGTAAAACGTGGAGACTTTCGATTCCGAGTCAGCTCTTGGCCAAGCTATTGGCTATTTAATTGTGGGGCACGGTACCCGAAACCCAGAGGGGCAATCGCAACTTCGTAGGATCTTTTCCCAGATGACCCAATTGGCAGGAGCGGACGGTCTCAAGGGACGCCCGGCGGAACTTGCTTTCCTAGAACTCGCCGAACCCAACATCATGACTGCCGTCGAGCGACTTTTCCAAGCGGGCGTACAGCAATTAGTCGTCGTACCCGTACTCCTTTTCAGCGCCGGACACGCTCAGCACGACATTCCTCACGTAGTGGAGGCTGCCGCCGAACGTTTCGGCATAAGCCTACTTCGCAATTGTTCGTCGCTTTGCCTCGACCCCACGATTCTTGCCCTCTCTGCAGAAAGATTTCAACAAGCATTGTTGAAGCACGGCGGATTAGGTGTTGAACCAGCTATTGAAGGCGTGGCTCTGGCCCTGATCGGCCGCGGCAGCAGCTCGGATGACGCCACCGCCGCCATGCTGCAATTCGCTGAGTTGCGGACGCGTGCGACTCCTGTCCGTTGGTCGTCGGTGGGATTCATCCACGCCCAGCGTCCCACCGTCAACGAAGTGCTCGACGCGCTCGCAGCGACTGGTCTACCGTGGTTAGTTGTCCAGCCGCATTTGCTGTTCGAAGGGGAGCTAATCGAAGAACTTCGCCGCGAAGTCGAATATCGGCAATCGTTGTCCGCTTCTCAAAAGTGGATTATAACGGAGACGCTGGGATCAACATCGCTCGACCAGCGACTTGCCGCCGCCCTAAGTCGGCTGGCACTGCAGTCGACGGTTCGAGTGGCTGTCGATCCGGAATCATGCGCCCGCTGCCAAAGTCCAAACCACTGGTGCCGCGTGGCGAGAGCTTCGGCCTTGTAGTTCTAAGCGATTTCTACTCACTCGCAAGCGAGTATATGAAACAACGCCGTCGCATTATCCCGCGTTTTGGCCTGAGATCGATATTGGTGTTAACAGCTATCGTGGCAGCCATTTGCGGTGGATGGTTGGTGCAAGCTCGGCGGCAACGCGACGCGTGTGCGCAGTTGGAATCTGTCGGGGTCGATCTGAGGATGGAGGATCCTGCGGTTTGGTTGCGTTGGCTTCCGCAATACATTCTGAACTATGATGGCGGGCACTATTTCTGTCCGGTCACGGAAGCCGATTTGTGGGCAGTAAATGGTGGGCCATCACCACTAATTCCGCTGCTCGCCCAGTTGCCGCAGCTCAGAGTACTGCGCATTGACCAAGAGAGCTTTGGGAGCGAAAGCATTTCTGGATTGGCAAGGTGCAGTGGCCTTGAAAGTTTGGACCTCTCGCATGGTGACTTTGATGACGAATGCTTGTCTCAGCTTCCGCGAATGCCTCGACTGAAGTCGCTTGACCTGACCAACAACTACAAGTGTTCTAAGCCAAATCTCCAATTACCGCAGCTCGACACATTAAAACTTTGCAATACCCAAGCGAACGATGAAACGCTCTCACAAATCGCGAAGCTCACTCAGTTGCGGTGGTTATCGCTTGATTCCACGCCAGTATCGGACACGGGTATTGCATCGCTTAGGCGGCTGAAGAAATTAGAAACTCTGGAACTCTATTCCACGTCGACAACTGGCGAAGGTGTAGCTGGCATTCGTTCACTTAGGTCACTCTCGCTGAGCAACACACTTCTCGAGGATCGCAATTTTGCAGAGATCTGTGAAATGCCGAGCTTGGAGAATCTGGATGTCGGCGGTTGTCGCGGTATTACAGATGCGGCACTTGTTCGATTGGCCAACAACAAGACCTTGCAAAGCCTTAACCTCTCAGGTTGCCGACGGATCAGTCAAGATTCTGTGGACACAATTTCCCAGATTGCGACGCTCAAGAGTCTAAGTATTGACGGGACTGGAATTACTGCGCTCACGAAACTTGAACGGCTGAGTCAGTTGAATAACCTCAGCCACTCGATCGATGAAGTTGAAATCGAGGAATTGCTCAGTTTTTCGGACCAAGTTCGTTTATCGCTAACAGGCATGGCTGGTCGCGGCAATAGCCCCAGAAATCCCAAAATAGTGCTAGATGGCATTGCTGGTCTTTGTGCAAAACACTTCATGAACTTGGATCCTGATGTTGAATGCTTATCCTTGTCAGGTTCGCGGTTTGAAAGCGAAATTTTTTGGGTGATTAACTCGTGGCCCAAACTGAAGAGTCTTTGCTTGAATGGAAGCTCTATCTCCAACGAGGATTTAGATGCGATCGGAGAAATGACGAACCTGCGTTCTTTGCAGCTAAACAGAACCGCAATCGATGACGTGGGTTTGTCGCGACTTGTCGCCCTCAACGAATTGACAGAATTGTCGTTGACCGATACTCATGTAACGCAAGCGAGCATGACCTTGATTTCCGGCTTTACAAAGCTCACAAAGCTCGAGCTTCCGTTCGTGCCAGAACCTGAGAGCCTGTTGAAGTTGCTCGCTAATTGTCGTTGGCTTGAAGAAATCTATTGTTGTAAAGCAGACCTCGTTGGAAGCGATGGGCGGCTACGACGGGAAGTATCCGAGTTCTCACTCGCCAACCAACGAGAGTTAAACCTAGGCGAGTTGCGACTGACAGGGCGGCAACTTGAGCAAGTACTAAACCTGCGAAATTTTGGATTCTCAAGTCGAGCGCTTTAACGGACGAAGCTTGCGAAGTGATTATCTCGGACTCGACTATACATGCGCTCAACCTTGCAGGTTCACCCATTACAGACGCTGGGATGGCGATCTTATCGTCTCGCGAGCGTTGGGTGGTTCTGGATTTGACGAAGACGAAAGTAACTCCCGATGGAATCAAGATGCTCAGCAAAGGTCCAAATCGAGTTGATCGCCTAATCTACGATGATATCGACAATTCGAATGAATTCATCGAAGCGATTTCAGAGCTGAAGTCGATAGACCAACTTCTTTACCCAGTCAGCAGACTCTCTCGCGACGATGCGATAAAGTTCTTGACTTGCTGTTATGACCGCCAAATAAAGCTCGTCGACTTCGATTTGCCATTTCATTTTGGCAACTCCGGCGACGTGCAGACGGGTTGGATGTTAGGCAGGTCTCCGTTTGATCCGGATCTGTCGCATATTAATTTGCTTGGCCCGTTGATCGACAATAGAAAGCTCCAAGACTTCGAGCCATCTTCAAATTGCGAGTTTGTCTCGGCAATTGGTGTTTCATGTGACCCAGAACGATTGATTGATAAGCTGATAACCTGTCCTAACTTGTACGCGTTGACACTGCGTCGCATTCCACTTTCTATCGAAGCGATCGCTAAATTCAAGAATCTGAAACTCCTGCGCCGACTTCAGTTGACCGAATGCGGGCTCAACGATTCACATCTTCCGATATTGGCAGGGCTATCGCAAGTTGAGGAATTAAACTTAGATTCCAATCAAATCGAGGGCCAGCAACTTGACCGCTTTACCGGGGCAATGCAACTGGATTTGCTTAGTCTTCGAATGAATCCGCTCACTTCAAACGCGCGACGCACCGCTGGACAACTCGCGAAACAATCGCGCTGGTTGCGCATCGTTCGTTAGTGTTTGCGGTCCCCGCTCAAGCGATTGGTCAACGCATGATTGGCTTTTCTGACGCACGGCTGCCAAGTTGCAGTTCCCTACACTTCACTCTCGCTGCAAACCGATTCGCCGCACGGTAATTCACTTGCTGGCGCGTCGGGCTAGTGTACGGCTCGCGTCCTGCCTTACGCCTTGAGGCGAACACCGAGGCCGGGTTGCGTCGGCAATTCACATCGACCTAAGTTCCAATTGAGACCGGCGGCGATATCCTCGTCAAGCAGCAGTGCGCCGTCTAGGTCGGCGAAGTCTAACAGGGGCAACAGGTGAACGCCCGGGGCGATACCGATGCTGGATTCGGTCATGCAACCGACCATGATTTTCAAACCGTTTTGCCGAGCGCGAGCGATCATACGTCGCGCAGGGGTCAGGCCGCCGCATTTGACCAGCTTGATGTTGATCGCGTCGAAGCTGTCGATGCACGCGTTCACATCGGCTTCGACTTGGCAGCTTTCGTCGGCCATCAAGGGAATGGGCGAACGGCCCTTCAAATGCTTCATTTCAGCATACGAACCAGCGGCCAAGGGCTGTTCAATGAGTTCGACGTTCAGATCTGCTAATTGCTCCGCCCAGTCAAGCACACGGCCTGCTGACCAGGCACAGTTCGCGTCGACTCGGAAAATCGAGTCGGTTTCCGCGCGGAGTGATTTCACCAATTCAATACCGCCACTGGCGTCGAGTTTAATTTTGTAGACTGGCCATCCGGGCTTCGCTCGCAGTTTGCGAACCATCGTTTCTGGTGTATCGAGCCCAATCGTGTAACAGGTCGGTGGATAACCATCCTCTGGATTCAGTCCCCATAATTTCCACAACGGCAACTGGTGCATCTGGGCATAGATGTCCCACACTGCGCAATCAAACGCGCATTGCGCGAAGCGATCGGTGGATAGAATCGGATCCAGCTCGCGCCACAGTTCGGCTGGATTATCAAGTCTGTAGTCAGCAACTTTGGCAGCGATTCCATCGAGGGCCAGAGACATCGATTCGAAGGTAATGCCATAGTAATCGTTCGTCGTCGCTTCGCCGTAACCGATGAGGCCATCATGTTCGACCCGTACAATCAGGGTAGGTTGTACGTTCGTCGTCCCTCGCGAAATGGTAAAGGGATCCCGTAACTGTAGTTGAAACTCCTGGCACTCGATTTTCACCTGAACCTCGGTTTCTAAACAATCTTCCAAGTCTTCATGCGCTCAAGTTCAGTGACAGGATTGCTTTCGTCAGGAGTAGCGTCGGAGTCGCGGTCGAACCAGCTTTCTTCAAACTTGATGTATCCAGGCTGGCCCTTGGCGCCATTGCCCATAGCCACGTTGGTGGTCAAGGCGATAATTGCGTCGGCCATGGCTACTTCTGGATAGCAACGAGGTTTGTTCTCTGGGGCTGGATTGGCGATACACCATGCCCAATGTTCTATTTCCTCGGTGTACCCGCGACTGACTGGACCACTGCCAGCGGTTTTGGCGTTGTTGGCCGCTGCGTAATTGCCGCTGGCCTGGGTATCGAGCGAATACTTGCCCTTGTCGGACTTTACGCCGACTTTGGTTGTCGTATCAGCATCTTTGTAAAGCAGAATCTCGGCTTCCTTGTCGAGCACAATTGTGCCCTTGGTGCCCATTACCACCTCGCCGTAGCCACCGAAGCCATTACCGTTGATCGACGAATAAGTGACGACGACTTTCTTATTCGGATCTTGTTCGTACGCGGGAACGCCCTTGCCTTTCGGCGGGTAATTCTGTTCTTTGTTGTAATAACCTACGTCGAATTCTGGATCGTAGGCTGGTCCAGGGAATTCGAACATACAGTAGACGTGATCCTCGGCTTCGCGGTCCATCGGGAAGATGTGTCGACCGCCGACGGCATGAACGCTAAGCGGATGAGCCTTCGAGCCGTCTTTTCGGAGCGCGGAGCAGAAAATCGTCGAAGCGTCCAGTTGATGGCTGCCCAGTTCGGCCATCAAACCGCCGCCCGTGCGCTCAAACAATCGCCAGCGGCACAGTTCTTCCATGGCGGTTCGGACGCGTTCATTCATTTTCTTGTCTTCGTAACCGTGGGCTTTGGCGTCAAGCTTTGAATCTGATTCCCAGGCTTTCCATTGAGCGACCTTCATTTCAAGTTGCTTGATTTCAATCGCATCTTTGGCGGCGTCAAGTTCCTTTTCGTAAGTCTTCAGTTGCTCGGCGATCTTGTTGACGGTCGAGTTCTTGCCGTTGACGGTCAGCACTTCGCCGCCGGGAAGAGGCATCTGCCAACTGTCCTTTCCAGGCAAATTGCCGCGGTGCCACTGCGCGCGAATATGATGTAGCTGTCCCAATAACCCATAGCGGATCAAGTGAACCGCGTTGTCGTACAACACGCTGTAGTGGCGTTGATGGCCAGTAGCGCAGTGCAAACCCGTTTCTTTGGCGAATCGAGCCATCGCTTTACACTGACCGACATTGTGGGCCATCAGTTTTTCCGTCAAAACATGCTTGCCCCTCATCATCGCTTGGATAGCAATGGGCGCGTGCAAAAACAGCGGCAAAGCAATAATTACTGCTTGAATGTCTGGATCGTTCAGCAACGCTTCGATACCGCCGTTCGACGGGTCGTAGACTTTGATCTCCTTTCGAGCTTGATCTTCAGAGGCGTAACCATACTGCTTTATCAGACCAGGACGCGCCGCGAGTGCTGCGTCGCTGGACCAATCCCCGTGGAACGCCCGATGAATGCTGCTAGGTCGAATATCAGCGATCGCTTTGACCTGAACGTACTCAGGCGTACAGCCACCAATGAGTACATTGCCTTCGTCGCCGACCCCAATGATACCCACGCGTACAGGATTCGATGTTTTACCGTAGCCGAAGTACATTGCGCCCAGGCCGGCACCCGTTACCGCACCTGTGCTGACAACCCCCTTGATGAAGTCGCGTCGCGTGACTCCCACCGCTTCGTAGTAATTGTCTTGGCCGACTTGTTTTTGTTCAGGAGTGAGCATTTGCATGGCTGAACCTTGTATCGTGATTT
>JANLQO010000173.1:0-6446 GCA_031367855.1 Planctomycetia bacterium
GGTTGCGAAGCTCGACAAATGGAGAAGGTAAATGCTACAGGAGACGCTGGAATTGGATGCGATGGCTGAGGACGATCTGCGACGCCAATACCATGAACTCGCCGAATTGGCGGGGTCGCTTGCGCACGAAATCAAGAATCCATTATCCGTAATCCATATGAATGCCGACCTGCTCAGCGAGGAGTTGACGGAAAGCGAATGGCCGGGGCGTCGCCGCGCGGAAGCAAAAGTCGACATGATTCGTCAGCAGTGCCAACGTATGGAGAACCTACTGCGAGATTTTCTGCGGTTTGCGCGGATGCGCGACCTTGAAATGACTCCTGGAAATGTGAACGAGCAAGTTGAAACGGTCTTGCGATTGTTCAAACCTCAAGCCGATAAATCGGGCATCGAGGTGATTCGCTATCTCGACACCGATTTGCCAAGCGTCCTGCTACATAGCGATTCGTTGCAGGCAGCACTTATCAACTTGGTAAAGAACGCGCTCGAAGCGATGCCTGATGGCGGCCAATTGGTGGTGAGAACTTATCCGACTCCGCGAGGCGTTGCGCTCGACTTGATTGACACCGGTTGCGGCATGGACGATACGACAGCGATCAAAATGTTCGAGCCGTTCTACTCGACAAAACACGGCGGCTCGGGGCTGGGGTTGCCGACGGCTCGTAAGATCATCGAGGCCCACGGAGGTCGCATAAGTGTTCAAAGCGAAGCGGGTCGCGGTACCAAGTTCATGCTCGAATTTCCTGTCCCAGCTCGACTACAATAGACCAGGGCACATCGACTTCGGACTCGCTTCGCGAACAAAGCATCGAAATGGGTTGGTACAAACTAATCGTAAGTAAGATCGTGACTCGCTACTGGCCGTTCGTGATCGCCGGTTGGTTGGTGCTCGCGGTGACCTTGCGTATGGTTGCACCCGCGTGGAATTCCATTGCTGCTGATGGTGACCTGCAATTCTTGCCTGCCGATATGCCGAGCGTGATCGGTCAACGCACCATGGATTCTGCGTTTCCGGGCACGCAGTCTCGCAGTCAAATGATGTTGGTGTTCGCTAATCCCTCGACAAAACCCGCACCCGGTGATCAGTTCCTCGCGCTCGACGTAGCTCGCCGACTGCATTGGTTCGCAGCCACAAGTTTGCTGAAGAATTCTGAGCTTCCGAAACCTCCATGGAATGTCAGCGAATTGTCTCGGCGGGATTCGGTTCTGATTGAAACGATTCACGACAACCTGAATCAAGCGATCGAAATCGATGAAGAACTCAGCCGGTTTGCCGGCAGTCGGGATCCGCCACTTGAGTTTGCGCGTTTGCCAAACACATTTGCACTGCGCGGCCAATTGCTCGAAAGTTTGGGCAAAGATCAAGAGGCCAAGGATGACCTCGGCATCGCAAAACTGATGATCGAGCAAAATACCGCCGTCATCAGTCGAGAGCAGCCAGAGTGGGCCGTGCATCTGCGCGATGTCTGGACGTGGCGAAATCCGGTAATGGGTCACAAACTGCTAAGTCAGGACAAACACGCGCGTCTGATTGCTGTTCAATTGGGAAATGACTTTACAGCGACCTCGAACATCGGCATCCTCAATGGCTTGGAACAAGTAGTTCGCAACCTACGTGCCCAACACATAGATTTCGCGTCGCCCGAGCTGCAGGTGCAAATCAGCGGTTCGGCGGCGTTTGGGGCTGACATGTTGCGAGCGGCTTCCAGTGTGGTGAAGAAGACTGAGATCGTAACGATACTTTTGGTTCTCGGCATCCTGGCACTCGTGTATCGGGGTCCGTTTCTGATCGCCATTCCCCTCACCAGCATCGGCTTAAGCTTGCTCGTGGCAACGGCTGTCATCGCCCTGCTGGCGCGCAATCCGCTGGACGCAACCAGTCGTGGTATCGGGGTCTTTACCACCACTCGCATTTTTGTAGTCGTGCTGTTATTCGGTGCTGGGACCGATTTCTGCTTGTTCTTTTTGGCTCGGAACAAAGAGCTGCTCCAGAGCCGGACTGTGCGCACACGCCGTCAAATGCACCAAATCATTGCGCGCGGTTGGCGCAGCACGCACAATGCGCTCGTCGCAAGCGCGTTCACGACGATTGTGGGACTTGCACTGATGTGGTTTTCGAAGTTCGAGAAGTTCCAATACAATGGTCCGATCATTGCAATCTCATTAGCAATCACGATGGTCGTTTGCTTGACGTTTACCCCTGCATTGCTCAGCGGACTTGGTCGACTGGCTTTCTGGCCGATGCTTAAGGCAAGCAACGCGGAGGATCAGCGAAGCTACTTAGTGTCGGGCGATTGGAGTTGGTTTTGGGAGCGTATTGCCACGCTTGTTGTGGCGCGACCTCGGAGTTGTATGCTCGGTGCGATCACATTGCTCGCCGTTCCAGCCGCTTACGGTTTCCTTTGCCTGGGCTGGGTCACGTACGATTTAACGGAAGAGCTTTCGTCAAACGCGACCAGTCGACGCGGCGCGAAGTTGATCTCGAAGTACTTCCCAGTTCAAGATGGTAGTCCGATTAGCATTATGCTAATTCGTGCAAAGCAATTCGATTCCGATGAAACGTTGCAAATTGCATGTGCCGAGATTTCCAAGCTGCTTTATACCAACGGTGTCAACTCGGTTCGCTCACTCACGGACCCGCTGGGCGACTACCCACCGGATCGCAAGATGGGGCTGCTCGACTCGGATGCTTGGCGTCGGCGTGTGCTGAAGAGTCATCGCATCACCCGCGAGCGCTATATCAGCACCGTTGACAGCCTGTCGCAACGGCTCGCGAAGTTCGACGTCATTCTGAGCAGCAATCCCTTTTCGCCCCAAGCCACCGCGACCCTTAACTTGCTTCGCAATATGCTCAACGATGAAATCCATAAGGCCGAATCTCCCTGGTTTGGTGCCGAAATTGTTACGGCCGGTACAACCGTAGGTATTACCGATTTACGATCGATTACCCAAGGCGATCAAACTCGCATTCAAATCTTGGTGACGATCGGCGTGTGGATGGTCTTGATTGTGTTGCTGCGTCACTGGGTGTTGTCGACGTATTTGATCTTCACGGTTCTGCTCAGTTACTTTTCAACGCTGGGCATCACGTATTGGATCTTCTGGACTGCGCACGGGGTGGACTATAACGGCTTGGACTGGAAAGTACCATTGTTTTTGTTTGTGATTTTGGTCGCCGTTGGACAGGATTACAATGTGTACCTTACGACGCGGATTCTCGAAGAGCAACGTAATCTGCCACTTAAAGAAGGTGTGCGTCGTGCGCTGCATTTGACCGGTGGTATCATCACCAGTTGCGGAATCGTGATGGCTGGCACTTTTATCGCCATGACTAGTCCAGCCATCATCCAATGGCTTTCGACGGTCCTGCCCACCGGCTGGATTCTCGATGACGCGCCAGTCCTGCGCGGCATCACGGAGCTTGGATTCGCCTTGTCGTTCGGTGTTATGCTAGACACTCTGATTGTGCGTAGTATCCTGGTTCCCGCTTTCTTTGTCTTGTGGCAAAATTCAGGCGGTCGGAGCGTAGATACACAAACGCCCGACTAAAAATTACTTTTCATTCTCTTCGTCAGTTTGTTGGAAACTCCATGGAACGCAAATCGGTACCTCACTCTCCGCAGGAAGTGCTTGTTCTCTGTCGCGAGCATGACGTGAAAGCGATCGACCTTCGATTCACGGACTTTGTCGGCCAGTGGCGCCACACGACAATTCCAGTAGGACGCTTAACCGAACAAGCCTTCGAGGATGGCTTTGGTTTCGACGGTTCTAGTGTGCGCGGTTGGCAAGCGATTGACGAACCCAATTTGCTGTTGATACCGCAGCCAGAAACCGTTTTGCTCGATCCTTTCACTTCGCTCCCGACACTCGCTATGATCTGCTCGATTCATGATGCGATTACTCGTGAAGAGTTCACGTACGACCCACGCAATATCGCTCGCCGCGCTGAATATTATTTGACCAGTCTCGGTATCGCGGATCAGGCATTCTTCGGTCCCGAAGCCGAATTTTTTATCTTCGACGATGTCCAGTTCGATCAATCGCCTGGCGAAGCTTACTATCGCATCAACAGTGTTGAAGCCCAGTGGAATCGTGGCGCTTCCGAAGCGCCTAACCTCGGACACAAGATCCGTCACCGCGAAGGGTATCTTCCTAGCGCGCCCGTGGATCAAACCATGGATTTGCGGTCTGAAATGATGATGGAACTGATAGATTGCGGCATCGATGTCGAGTGTCATCATCACGCGGCCGCCACCGCTGGCCAAGCTGAGATTGATATTCGCTATAGTACACTTGTGCAGTCTGCGGACAATGTAATGATTTACAAACACGTCACCAAGAATGTCGCACGTCGGCATGGCAAATCCGTTACCTTTATGCCCAAGCCGCTGATGAACGATGACGGCTCTGGCATGCACACGCATTTTTCTATGTGGAAGAGCGGCGAGCCGCTGTTTGCAGGCAAAGGCTACGGCGGCTTAAGCGAAATTGGCCTGTACGCCCTGGGAGGCATTCTGCGACACGCCCCAGCTCTGCTCGCCATCACGAACCCGACCACGAATTCCTACAAGCGACTTGCGCCAGGTCCGAATACTCCGATGCATTTGGCGTATTCACAGCGCACGCGCACCGCCGCTTGCCGCATCCCGATGCTCAGCCCTAGTCCCAAATCGAAACGCATTGAATTTCGATGTCCGGATCCCAGCTGCAATCCTTACTTGGCGTTTGCTGCAATCTTGATGGCCGCCATTGATGGCGTGCAAAACAAAATCCACCCCGGCGATCCCCTCGACAAAGATCTTTTCGATGTTCCTTCCAATCGTTCAAATGTCGCGTTGGTCCCGAGCAGCCTCGAAGCCTCGCTCGATGCGCTCAGCCAAGATCATGAGTTCCTACTTCGTGGCGATGTGTTCTCGGAAGAGTCCATTTTTAGCTGGATCGACTACAAACGCCAAAACGAAGTTAATCCCATCCTCCGCCGCCCACATCCCTATGAGTTTTGTTTGTACTACGACGTTTAATGCGTAGTTCGACTGCCCCACAGTGGGTCACCCTTGCCGGACTCATGATTAAACACATTCTGGACACTGTCGCGCTGGTGGCATCGTAAGGGCAATCGTCCCAAGAGTCTGGTCATCGTTAGTTAGCGCGTCCTGGATCATCCGGGATCATCCGGTTGCAGATTTCTTGGCCGAGAGTCGGTATTCCTGCGCTTCGCAGAATTCCCAGCAAATTGCCCTGGAGTGCTTTTAATCCATAGTTGCAGGGAAGGAACTATGGTAAGTTTCAATCCAGCTGGCGAGCATTCGCCGCGACAAGAGTTATTCCGCCCCTTGCGATCTTCAGCAACGCTTATGTGCGTGGAACGATTTTACGCAGCGGAGGGACGATCTATCTAAACGGAGTTCTAGACAACACTGATAGCACGCTCCATTTGGATGACAACGGTAGTTGGGTCGTACTCGGCGGGACAATACGCAATGGTACTAAGTGCGAAGAAATTATGGACCGGTCAAAAATCGGTAGAAGTTCCTCTAACTACCTAGGTGTAGTTTTTAGCAAAAACAGTGTTTTTTCTATTCTAATGTCACAACCGTTTGGAAAAGGCAATAAAACTGTTGGAAGTTGATTTGATTGGTCGGGTTTCCACATCATCTGGCGTTTGCCACCCCTCGATAGATGACTTCACCCATTTCGATGGACACTAATGGGTACCGGAGTCTTCGGAGCTAATAACTGCTGTGTTGCGCAAAAACTGGTTTACTACGAGCATCTTTTTTCAACGCAAAACCCAATCATTAAAAGATCAACGCAGAAGTCGACGTCGGCGACTGTCGATCTTCGAGCATTTAGAACGTCGCGAGCTACTGACGACGGTTAGCTGGATTGGGGGATCGGGCGATTGGAACGTGGGTGCCAACTGGAGCAACGGTGTTGGCCCGGCCGCTGCAGACGACGCAGTCATCGACGTACCAGGATCAGCCGTTACGATCACCCACTCCAGCGGTACTCATACGGTCGCTTCGATTACCATGGCCGAAACTGTTCGACTGACCGGCGGTACCTTGATCGTATCCAATCTAGTCGCTGGCTCCGGAGTTCTGGCGATTGCAGGTGGTACGCTCCAAGATGCGAACGTTGGCCTTTCAACTCCCATCCAAGCAACTTCTGGAACAATCAATCATGTAACCATCAACGGCAATTTAGATGTTTTGGAAGGCAATGCCTATCTTTCAATTCGCAACGGATTGACGCTTAACGGTACGGCTACATTGTCATTCGCTGACAGGTTGTACTTTGAAGGAACACAGACACTTGGAGGGAATGGTACAGTCGCGTTTACTGACAACGCCACCTACGGTTCATTGATCGTCAATCAAAACAATATGACTCTGACGATCGGCGCCGGCATCACGGTGCGCGGCGGCAGCACGAGTACCAATTTC
>JANLQO010000191.1:0-4139 GCA_031367855.1 Planctomycetia bacterium
TCTCTTCGTGCATGGAATTTTCCCCTTTCGCCAAGTCAATTTGGCAAATGTGAATCGAAATTGCGATACCAAAGTGATATCACATTGCTATAGGCTTCACAAGGCGGAGGATTGGGCGCGGGACAGTGCGAAATTTCTCAAAGTGGGGTAAGCATCCTGCTTGCCTCCGATTAGGCGGACTATCTGCAAGCTAGAAACATACGTCGCGAAAAATCTTGTGTTCGCTCTGTGGCGCTGCGTGCGGAAAACACCCCTAGTTCCCTATCGGCCGAGGCGGGACAGTTCGAATCGCCCTCAGGACCGCTCATCTTCTAAACGGGGGAAATGCATGATGGCTTACAAATTTGCAGGTCTAAGTCTGGTTTTGGTCTGCGCAATCCTGTCGCAACCAGCCTGCGCACAACGCGGCGGCGGCGGCGGTGGAGGGCATTGTGGCGGGGGCGGAACACAAACGTCGTCCAATATAGCCTCTGCTTTATCTCCCTATACGCTCAGCCCCATGGCCAACCCGTACGCGCTGCAGCAAATGCAACAGCAACAATACGCTCAACAAGCGATGGCGATGCGCCAGATGTACGCCATGCAAATGGAAAACCAGCTGCTGCGGAAGCAATTGATGCAACAGCAGCATCCTGCGCAAGTCGCCCAGGTGAAATCACCCGTAAGCGCCCAAGGTGACTCGAATGTATTGCTGGCTTCCAAGAAGAATTCGGCGACAGCTGTAAAGAAGAAAGCCAGCCAAAAATCTCGTACCGACGCTCAGAAGGAAAAGCAAAAGGCGACTGAGAAAGCAGCTGCTGGCAAGTTTGCGATGAATGATGAATGACGTTCGGTAGTCTGTCAAAACGGTGCACAGCTCCTGAAGTCACGGTATGATGGTTCTCAAGCGATTTAAGTCTTAGGAGTATTCGCTATGAAACAGCGCAGAACAGTCGATCGTCGAGCGTTGAGTGTAGAAGGCTTGGAAGAGCGTCGCGTTTTAGCGGTCAGCGTGGGGTGGGACGGGCCAGGTACCGGCAGCGCAATGCTGTCGTACTACATCGGTCAAGCACCCGGCGGAATCAGCCAGAGCACTTTCGAAACGGCGGTAGAAACTGCGCTGAAATCGTGGTCCGACGTAGCCGCTATCACGTTTGTTCAAACCACTCAACCTGGTCTGAACAACTCGTTAGACTTTACTTCACAGTCGATCGATGGCAGTGGCGGAACGTTGGCGCAAGCCTACTTTCCGTCCGATGTAAACCGCGGTCGACTGGCTGGAGACGTTGAGTTTGATGCAGCTGAAAAATGGGAAGTTGGCAATAGCTTAGGTAGCACGGCATTTGATTTGGTGTTAGTTGCGGCCCATGAAATCGGCCACGCTTTGGGCTTGGATCATTCCAATAGCCCGTCAGCCGTACTGTATCCGTCAGTTTCCCCTTCGCAGTCGTTCAAGGGATTAGCCGCAGCGGATATTTCAGCGATCCGCGCGCTCTACGCTGCCGCACCTGGCAGTACAAATACCAACACCACAAATACCAACAGCACCAACACCGGGACGACCCCTACCGAAACAACGAACACGGGGGGAACCCATAACTGGACTACCCGAACACCGCGATTGACCTTCAATTCTTGGTTCGCAAACCATTCTTGGATCGCGAACTGGTATTCACAATTTGGACGATTGACCAGCGGCGTTGAGCAACTTGTAGCGACCGTTCCGACAAATACCAATCTTTCGAATCCGCTGGATGTGAACCTCGATGATACGGTTTCGCCCATTGATGCGTTAATCGTTATCAACCTTCTCAATGACCACGACCCACTATCAATCGAGACGAACTATAAGTGTGATACCAATAGTGATGGGCAGGTTAGCCCAGTTGACGCTTTGATCGTCATCAACGGATTGGGAGAAAAGAACCAAAACACCCCAAGCAGCCTTGCCCCTGCTGTCCAAGATCCGTTGATCACCATCCAAACGAAACCGGCTAATGCGTCGAATACGGATGGTACAACTTCGACCGACACTACTGCGGACACCGATGGCACCGACGCTGGCCTGGATATAACTGATTCCGGCGGTGATTCCGCGACCGTCGACGATTCCACACCGGACGGCTCGACGACAGACGATTCGGATGCTAGTACTGACACTGATACGGACAGCGATTCCGATACGGAAAACGATTCCGATACTGACGAGCCAAATAACCCACCAAGTCATTTTGGAAATGGCCACGGCGGCTTTGGTTTTGGCTTCCCAATCGCGTTGGGCGGTGGGCTCACGCGCGAGCGAGTAGACAGCTTGTTCAAGAACTTTGATGACAATGCGGACGGACTCTTGACGGAAGATGGAGTGCCCAGTCGACTGTGGACGCGATGGGTTGACGACGAATTCGACACCCATGATGACTCGTCGATCAGCCGCAACGAACTCAATGCCGCAATTCGGGCAAAGCAACCAGAAAAATTTGATGCGTTCGATGCAGATAGCGATGGCTTGCTTTGCCAAACGGAAGTCTCGGCTCAATCAAGAAACGAAAAGTAACGTGAGCAGCACCGATTCCAGCAAAACGGCTTACGCTGACAATGACCGCATTGAAGAATTAATCGGTGCCGCGCGGCGTGGTGAGAAAGAGCAATTGGGAAGGCTGTTGCAGTTCTACTTCAACTACTTAACCGTCTTGGCTAGTACACAGTTGGATCACCGCTTGCGTCGGAGAGTCAATCCATCGGACTTGGTTCAAGAAACGCTGCTAGCGGCGAATCGAGACTTCGCGGCTTTTCGTGGAGAGACGCCGCAAGAGTTGGTCGGTTGGTTACGTCAGATATTGATCAACGTTTTGCACGGCGCGATAGCGCGTCACGTCAAAGCGGGCAAACGCGATATTCGCCGCGAAGTTTCCATCGATCAAATCGGTATTGGCGTGGATCAATCAGCCGCCAAATTGGCTTCGCTGTTGCCTTCGCCCGTCTCCAGCCCCAGCGGTCGCGCGCAGGCGCAAGAGCGCGCCGCGGACCTGGCGGATCACCTTGCGTTGTTGCGGCCAGACTATCGCGAAGTTATCGTGCTGCGCAACCTGCAAGGGCTCACTTTTGATGAAATCGCCACACGCATGGAACGCTCTGCGGGGGCTGTCCGCATGCTTTGGCTGCGCGCGATCGACCGTTTTAAGGCCACCTATTCGCCGTCTCAAGAAAACAATTAGGCTTCAGCTTGTAAAGTAGATTGTAGAACGATTGTCCCCAACGGTTGGGGACAACCGTTCTACACTTTTTATCAGCCCAGGCGCTGTCTGTCTTTATTCCAAGATCGGAACCTTGTAGCCGAGCGCTCCGATGGCTTTACCAGCGGGCAAGCCCTTGTAGTTCTCGTGGCACAATGTGCACTTGTCCATTACAACTGGAATTGCTGTCGCAGCCAACAAGTATTGTTTTCCTTCCTCGGTGATCACTTCGTCGTACGCAGGTTGACCCGCAAGTATCTTGGCGACCGCTCGCTTTTCAAAGCCCGCTTTCGGTGCGTTGGCCGGCTCGTACGGATCGCCGGTCGCGTCCAGCAAACGCACTTCATGCCATCCCTTTTTCTTGACCGTTTCGAACAGTGCTTTAAATGCACTTCCCGCCGGCAATGATTCCTTGCCGTCGACATAGTGAGTTGTAATCAAGACTATGCTGGTCTTGTAAATATCGTCCAACATTCGAACTTCGCGCCGAGCACGTTCAACCGGAGTTAATTTCTGCGGCGGATCCGCCGCCTGCCCCGGGTGGTTCGCAAGAAAAAAAGAGATGGCAACCAAGCCGCCGATGGTTGCCAAGCTGACCAATTTTGTGCAATGCAAAATGATGCTCCTTTGAGAGACCTGCGAAATAGGATTGATGGGCTCAGTTTAAGAACTTTAAAACAGGATGTCAATATCCTCTTTTGGAGATTAGAATGGTTTGGGCATCAAATCCGGTCCAGCCAGCACGCGGTTAAACCCGGATGATTCATCGTCCTGAGCAATATTTTCCGTAAACGAATATCACGCGACGAGTTACGTCGAAACTTGAAAAAACAGACTGTCGTAGCTACGTTCGCCAGAACGTGGCTGTAACAGACTGTCGTAGCTACGTTCGCCAGAACGTGGCTGTAACTCAAAGCGGTTCACCAC
>JANLQO010000204.1:0-3559 GCA_031367855.1 Planctomycetia bacterium
TTTCGGTGCCCACGATACCGGAATCAAAACTTTTGGATCCGCCGTCGTGGTATGGTTACCACGAAAATTCAGGCCGAGAAAACACGGTACAGGCCGCGTCGCATTTTTTGGCGAGTAAACGAGTAGATCTATTCGCTGAGCGCCGCTAGACGTTTTCAGCTTAATGGCAAATTGTTGCCTCAGCGCCTTTCCGTCGAACGCTTCACCACTCTCGACTTCTTGACACTCAAGGTCATAGTCGGCGGTGGGGTAACTGCCAAACATCTGCTCCGTGAATACCTTCATCAGCTCGCCGCGTCTTGTCATCCACGCCAACCGAACTGCTTCTACAGAGCCGGAGTGGACCATCAAGATCGGTGGCAAAACATACTCCGGAATCTTCGCCTCGTCGTAATTCGGAACGAATGGCTTCACGGGTGCAGTTTTCTCTTGCGCGATAGTTTTCGGTATGAATGGGGCTAATGTGATTAGGGCAAACACCGCCGGAATCAAACTGAGCCAATTGTTGCGAGACATTTCCACCTCCCCCTAACCAGAGCCTAAGATGCGTGAGATGGCGATTGTACTTCAGTTCCTGCCTTGATGGTAAGAATGGTGTAAGGCTACTTACTCGGCGTGACTCAATTCTAACTGCGATGCGTGGCGGAAAATCGCGGCAAGTTCTGCGCGACCTGACACTTCGAAATGACGGTAAAGTGCTTTGCTGTAGTCGTTCACCGTATGGCGACTGATTTTCAAACCCACGGCAATTTCCTTGAGGCTCGCCCCTTGCAACAATAACTCCAGAACTTCCCGTTGCCGTCGAGATAGCCCGTTTTTCGGAAGCACTACTGTGTCGTTAGCCGGTAACTCATTTAAAACACCGTTCAGACTTGCTAGCATTGCGTCGACCAATGATCTCTGCAAATCGCTAAACTCAGTTGCGTACACGGGCTTAACAAACGCGACGTATTCCAAGTTACCCTCAGGGAAAGCGCTAACACGTACTAAAACTCGCCATTGATTTTCTGACTCCCCTTTCTCAGCGGTTTCAAAGGGAATGACCAATGAAACTGCAGAGTTCTGAGAGGTGGCGCAGTCGATCAACTCGCCCCACTGCACACAGGTAAGCAAGTCACGGGAGATTTGCGGAAAAAGCGGACTACATCGGCTCTGGGTCCATGTAATTAAAGGGTAGGCCGCATTGCATTTCCATGCACCCTTACGCACGCTCCAAGCGGTCGCTTGGAGATAAGTACAAACGGCATCCAACATCACTGCACAATCATTCCGCTGGTTGCGATGTCGCGCCGAAAGCCCCAGTTCCCAAGCGATTCGAACCAATCGCGCCAAATCGTTCTCCGTTCGCTGGAACATTCTCGTACCTCTCGGACAACTTGGTAAACAGTACTGCTGATCAACTTCAAACTTGCGCTCAAAAAATGTCTCGTGGCGATTTGTCGCCCCAGCCAATATACCCTTTCACAATGTGAAAAGTAGCCTAGCTAGAGAAAATAGGAAATGTAGTCGTACCGGCGACGAGCGACCACCGTGGAAGAACGGCGATCACAGGAAAGGGTAAATGCTACTCTTAACGTCGCTGCTGAGCGTTAAGCAAAAAGGATACCAGAACACTGCATCCTATCATGGGGAAGAGCCAGGGAAGTCGACTATACAAGGTTTTGCCGTCTATCAAGCCGACGTCGCAGACCAAGGTGCCATCAATTTGCACGGGTAAACGCGCTTCGATTTCACCCAGCGGATTGATGACACAAGTTTCGCCGGTGGCAGCACATCGGAGAAAGTAGCGGCGACATTCGATGGCGCGTAGGTGAGAGATCAGTCGATGTTGATAAAGTGTAAATCGGCTCTCAAAAGCAGAACCGTTGACGAGTGATACCAAAAGGTTCGAGCCATGGAATACCATTTCGCGGGCCGCTTGCGGAACCATGTCTTCATAGCACAACATTGCGCCAATCCGCGCACCACAATTCGTCTCAATGGGTGAGGCCGAATCCCCAGGTTGAACGAATTCGGACATGTCGAACAGTTCCGCGAGCCCTGGAATATACTTTTCGCCTGGCACGTATTCCCCAAACGGCATTAAGAAACGCTTGTTGTGGCGTGCTTTGATGGTTTCTTTCGAGTCAATCAGCATCGCCGTTACATACAATTCGTCTGGCGCTTCCGCATTACCTACATAGTTCTTTCCGCCTAGAAGCAGTTCACATTTTGGGGAAGGCCAAGGTCGCAAGCCACGTTCTGGTTCCCGTGACATCAAGAATGTCTGAGCGTCGTCCGCTAAGTTATTTAGTTGCAGGTCGTAGTTTCCAGCGCTCGATTCCGGCCAGCAAACAAAGTCAACTTGGTCGGCAATCATGGCCGTTTGCTTACGTGCATTTTCTGTGCTTTCAACATAACTTGGATCCACTTGCACTAAACCCACTTTGACCTTTGTTGAAGAACGGATTGTCTGGCTCCAGAATTGCCAGGCGATTGTGTTGTACAGAGCGATGCACACCAGCGCCAATGTAACTGGCGAAAATGCCAACTTCCCAATTTGCGAGCCAATCGAAGGCGAAGTTACATTGGATGTGGAACGAACACCGATAATCAACCAATTTACTACTTGATTGATTCCGATTTGAAGTGCGCCCGCGATTGCAAAGGCAACAAAAGTCGAGAAACTCGGGCCGAAGAGATCTATCCCTTGGATTAGCCACGGATTGGAAAGCTGCGTTAATCCGATCTTCCATGGAAATACGCCTGGCATCGTGTATTCAAGCGCGATGGTCGTAAAGGCAGCAACCAACCAGTAGTAACGGATATCCACAGTGAGTTTTGTAGCGAGCCAAAAACCAAGAGCCATTCGCAAGCCGTCCCATATAATGAGCGGTAATGCGACCAGCAAGCCCAGTGCAAAACCCGAGGACAATGTATACGCCATTGCCGCGGGCGACCAATGAAATGCAGCGCCCAACACGCAACTGCACCAAAACCAGGTCACCCAAAATCGCGAACCGAAACTGTTGCTAGTTGCTAGCTGCATGGCGACCGCAAGCCCCAGCCAAGCACACCATGTGTAACCTTCGTAGAGCCATGGAATTGCGTTGAGCCAACCTGCTAGCAGAATCAATGTCAGAGTCAACCAAATCGGCCATCGATTTGGAACCGCAGGGCTCCGTTCTGCTTGGTTCGGCGCTGTCAGCGGATTCGAGTCAAGTTGCGCGGACGCGACGCTAATATCCTGGGGCATTCCCAAGTCATTTGAATCTCACATTGAATTCCGTTCTAGCAGATTCGTAGAGGTCGGATTTTCTGTGAGCAAAATGGCGATTTCCAGCGAAAGTTGACGCAAAAAAGAAACTCACCATGCAATGAAATCACCCAGTTAGTGTGTAGTCGAATGCAAACAAAAACCAATTCGAGGCATGAAGACAACTGAACATTGCTATGCACGGAACAGTTGTTTCATACCAACGAATTGGATTGTGAGTGGGAACCTAGCGGGTCAGATACGCTGTAGGTAAGTTCCCATTCGCTGGGTCGCCTTATCGCGTTCCAGATGGAACGCAATTTG
>JANLQO010000210.1:0-25897 GCA_031367855.1 Planctomycetia bacterium
TTCGTATTGGAACCGAGGATTCCCCCACTTCCGAATGCGTTGGCAATATTTGGACTACCCAATTGATTGATTCCACCGGTTTGACCAAGCCCGCCAGCTTGACCCATGCCACCCGTCTGGCCAAGCCCGGTTTGCCCAAGCCCAGTCTGGCCAAGTCCAGTTTGCCCAAGCCCAGTTTGCCCAAGGCCAGTTTGTCCAAGACCAGTTTGTCCAAGACCAGTCTGACCGATGCCACCCGTTTGACCTGTTGTTCCAAAACCGCCGAATTGGCCAAACACGCTACTCGTGATGCTCAACCCAAGCCCGATTCCGAGCAAACTCATTTTCAATTGGCGTCGTACAAAACCAGCGCAAAAAGAATGTCGAGATGCCACTTGAGCAGAATTACTGTTGGCCATGGTTACAATCCTTAAATGCACACGTCTTTTGCGATTTTGATGCTTAATCAGCCGGTACGCCTTAGCGTCCGGTTTTTGTAACTTAAACCGGGTGCTAACGCTTACCGGCTGAACCCTGTTTATCTATTTGACACAGCACTAGGCTTTGACTCAAAAGGGGTCTGACCCTCTCCGGGCATGTTCTCTCGTCAATGATTTTGCATGCCCTCCAAAGGGTTAGACCCCTTTTGAGACAAAGCCTAGTATTTCGCTAGAGCGATTCATCGTTTTTGGACCGGATCTATCAACCCGGCTGGCGAGCCAGCGTGTTGGGTACCTACCGAGATTTCCTCACGTTTTCCAAGAAACGACGGAGCTCGGCGAATTTAGTGGGCAAGCCATCTAGCATTGATGGACTTCCACCTTTTCGCTCATCGTCGCACTTGCCTTGCGAAGACGAGTTTAACACTTTTTGTCATGGTTTTGTCAACTAATCCGATTTTTTCACCTCAAACCCCAGACTAGGCCAGAAGCAGTTAAGATGATTGACTTGAAAACTGCCGACAAGAGCGTTCTGATGGTTGAGTTCGCTTTCTGAAATTTACACGTTCTAAACTGGATGCGATTGATGCTGCGCGTAACAAATAGTTTAATCTTGGCTTACTGTCTTTTCAGCTACGCGGGCAACCTTTGTGCCCAAGAAACACCGCGTCTGACCGCTCCGCAGTTGTTCCCGGAAAAGACCTTGGCCTACGTGCGTATCGACAACGTCACCAAGTTGCGGGAAGACCTCAAGAAAAGTTCACTCGGTAAACTGGGCAACGACGAGCAACTGAAACCGATTTTTGCTGAGTTTTATGGCTCTCTGGTCAATAGCACGCAGCAGATGCAAGAGAGCATCGGGCTCAACCTCGACGAATTGCTCTCGATACCCAACGGCGAATTCGCAGTTGCGCTTTTGCCCAGTGATCAATCTTCAGCCAAAGCAACTCGCAAGCAGACTGGCGAGAAAACCGCCGTCACTGTGCAACTCGAAGCACCTGCGCTCGCCTTGTTGCTGGATGCTGGCGAAGAGATCGCGGGCGTTCAAGTGATGCTTGAACGGCTGGAAAAATCGATGCCCGCCGACATGCAACACAGTCAGAAGGCGTTCGACCGATTGACAATGCATCGCTATGAAAGGCCGAACCAAGATCGTGAGCGTTTTGGTTACTTTATCGACAACGGGGTCATGATCGCATCCACGGACCCAAATTACTTAGAACAGTTGGCTGCGGTTTGGTTAGGCAAAGCTGGCGATTGGAGCAGCCTGGCGGATAATCGTCGCTTTACGTCGATTCTGTCACGTTGCGTGGGAACTCAAGGCGAGCGGCCGCAGTTGTCTTTCTTTGTCGACCCGATGGCCATCGTTCGTCAATTCGCACCTAATACTGCGACCGCCTCGACCACCTTAGCCTTGTTGCCCGCCTTCGGTTTAGACGGAATTCAGGGTGTCGGTGGCAGCTGGATTGTTGCGCCACCGGATTTTGATTCGATCGCGCATTTCCATCTTTCGTTAGGTAGCCCACGACGGTCTATTTTGGGATTACTGCGTCCGAAATCAGGGTCCACCACGCCCGAGGATTGGGTGCCCGAATCAGCCGCCAGTTACAGCACCATCAACTGGGATATCGCTTCTACACTGAAAGCAGTCGAGCAACTCTACAATCAGTTCCGCGGACCCGAAGCGTTTGATAAGGAAGTGCTTGCCCGAGCCAATGATCGACTGCAAATTGATTTGCGCAAAGATGTGCTCGAAAATCTGGACGGTCGCATCAGTTTACTACAGGGTTTTGTACGCCCAGTAACGATCAACAGCGGTTCGAACCTCTACGCGATCAAAATGAAAAATTCCGAGTTCATCAAGAATAACGTGCTCCCCAAGTTGTTTGAACAGATTGAATCGAGGACTGAGGTTTCAACAGAGAGCTTTGGAAAGTTTACGGCGCGCGTCATTACGGTCGATCGCCGTGCCGGAAATCAGGGGGCGGATTCTGTGGTCCGCCAGCCGGAAGTTTGCGTCGCCTTTGTGGGTGACTATTTGATCATGGCAGATTCAAAATACATGATGCGGCAAGTCTCAGATTGTCTCAGCGGCTCGACGGCAAAGCTGAGTGAAGCGTTGGATTTTCAATTAATCTCAGACCGTATCACGGCTCAATTACAAAACAAAGAATGCTCCGCCTTGAGCTATTCCCGGCCGGAAGAATCCCTACAACTGTTCTACGAACTTGCACGTGATCCCAAAAATCGAGAACGATTACGCGCGGTCTCAGACAATAACGGCTTCTTCAAAGCCCTACTGGCGGGGTTGGATAAACGCGAATTGCCGCCGTTTTCGGTGATCGCCAAGTACTTAGCGCCCGGCGGCGGCTTCCTGGTCGACGACGACACAGGCTTGCATTACATGTCATTTTCCTTGCGACGTGAATAACCAGAAACAGCCCAGAAACGCTGATTGCAAGGTAGAATTGAGTAGCTCCTAATACCTGAAATCAGAATCTTGCATTTTGCGCGGCCGAGATTGTCATGCAGTTCAACTTTGACCCCACTCGTTCGTCGGTCTCCTTCGTGGGATTTTTAATCGACTGGTTCATGACGCGCAAATGGGCGAAGATCGGCTTGTCGAGTATCCCGCTGCTGTTTCTTGTCGCCGTCGCAGGGCTGGTCTTTTGTGGCAGCCAATTGGATAAACACCAACTTGCTAAGCGCTATTTGGAGTTAGGTGAAAAAGAAATCGCCGACTGGGATTGGGCTCCGGGAAATTCCGCGAATGCACTTAGTGACCCATCCACTGATAAGGTTATTACGGCTACCAGCCAAGCCACGTCGGATGCTGCACGCGCTTCGGCCGTTCAATCCGAGGCAGCTTCCCCTACAGAAAAGAAAGAACTCTCAAGATTCGCAGAAGTCTTGTTTCGGCGCGTTCAATTGTTGGAACCCAACGAGCATAGCCAGTTTGTTATTGGCGTGACGATGGCACAGCGCGGCGCGACCGGTCAAGCTCAAAGGATTCTTTCAAAAATCGCGCCGGACAATCGTCCCGGTTACTCACCCGCGCACGCCTGGATTGCCCAGAATTTACTTCGGCAACCGATCACCGATGAAAACGTAAAACTCGTTATGCATCATGTGACTGAGGGCGTGAAGTGGGATCGCGTTCCCGAATCGATATTGTTGATTGGCAGTGAGTTATTATTAAGACTGGGCGATCAGGCCGGCTGTTTGAAGTTGCTCAAGCGTGCCGCCGCCGTAAATCCTGCGAACAATTTGTTGCTTTTTCAGCGTTCAAAACAGCTTCAAAACAAAGTGCTAGCGGAGCAATCTGCGGCTCAAGCGGAAGCTTACTTTCGCGGGCTTGTGGAGCGCGACCCCCGTGACTTGAAGGCTCGTTTTGGCTTGGTGCAAACACTCGCTGAAAACGCAAAGTTAGCTGAAGCCGAGCAAGTCATTCGCGCTGGAATGCAGCTTGAGCCTGCTCCCGAATTGACGCGCGGACTTTCCGAAGTCTATCGTTTGCTTTACTTGACCAGCTTGAAGCAGGACGGTGTTACTTGGACGGGCGAACTGCAAATGCTCGACAAGGCCATGCGCACCGACCCCGCGAATCCCATGGTCGCGGAAGAGATCGCCAAACTTGCCAGGCTTAATGGAAAATCACCCGGCGACGAATTGATTCAAAAGCTGCAGCAGTTTCTTGCCGAGGGCAAAGCAACAGCGGCGACGCACGCGTGGATCGCCGAGCTCTATTTGATCCGAGGAAGTTATTCGCAGGCTATGCCTCACCTGGAACAAGTCGTCACGCGACTTCCCAACGCGCCTCAGTATCTCAACAATCTCGCTTACGTCATCGATCAGATAGCTCCCGATCGTCGACAGGAAGCACTTACTTTGGCGCAACGCGCCGTGCAACTCGATCCGAGCGCAGCGGATTACTACGATACACTCGCAAAAATTCTGGCGGGACTCAATCGCCGCACCGAGGCTATCGCTGCTCTCGAATCTGCCATCGAACGACAACCCAAGCGCAAGGACTTTCATGAGGGAATTGCCGCGTTGTACGACTCCAACGGAAATCCGCTGATGGCTGAACAACACCGTGAGATGGTCAAGCGTATCAGGGCATATGAGGAACAGCTTGCCGCCCAGACCGCCCCTGCGGCGGACAAGACAAAGCCAGCGGAAGCCAATTCGTCAGCTCCCAGCCAACCCGAGCCGAGTGTAACTGAACCGAGCGCATTAGAATCTACCGGTCCGGAACTCAAACCAGAATAACCGATTCAAGCAACGCGCCGTCGGATTGCCTCTGTGCGGTTACGATGGATGTAAGCATCCAAGCAATGATGGAATAGTTGCAGATTGCTTTCCGACCAAGCGATCGGTTGACGCATCGGCAATTGTGGTTTCGAATGCGACCGCTGCGATTCCCAATCGAGTATCGAATCGACTAGCGATTGAGGCTCGGCGAGATCAAAGTAACTGCAATCATTGCGGCCAACTTCGCGATGAATGGGCGTGTCACTGGCGAATGTCTTTTGCCCATGCCACAACGCTTCGACAATCGGCAAACCGAAGCCTTCGACAATCGATGGAAAAATCACTCCTCGGCTTGAACTGTAACAATATTGTAACTCCGCATCCGACAAGTCGTGGAACACGAACAGGCCTCGATTTCGGCGAGGGTGTTTTTCTAACTGAATCAAAATATCTTCACACAGCCAGCCGATGCGACCGACCAAACAGAGCTTCAAATCAGGTTGTTGTTTCCAAAGTAAATCGAAAGCAGAAATCAGATAGCGATGGTTCTTCCGCGGATCAAAGGTTGCAACCATCAAATACGGCGTATGCTCCAATTGAGGCTTGAATAGCTCTTGAACTGATTTGCGCACGTGCCCTTTCGATGACGATAGCTCGGCACCCAATTCAAATGAACGCACATCCGTGCAGTAAGGCTGGTCGCCGCAAATCGTCGGTAGAAACTCTTTAACTTGATTGCGAACCGTGTCGGAAATCGCCACTATCAAGTCGCTCTTGGTGGCAACATGGTGTAAGTACTGCAGAAAAACTTCTTTGCGTTTCAGCCCGACGAATTCAGGATGGGTGACCGGAATTAAATCATACAAAACAGTTGCGATCATTGCTCCTTGAGCGCGGGCTTGGTCAACGGCCGCCCAAACTCCCCGCCGGGGCCAATAGGCATCCGGCAACAAGAACAGATCTCCTGCAGCCGGCTCAAGCGGCTTCGAGTTTCTCACAGCCATCATGCGAGAAAATTTTTCGTAAATCGTGTGCGGCAGCTTGAACATTCCCAAGTGCCCCGCTTCCGGCAGTAACCACTTGCGCAAAACTCGCGAGGGTACAACTTTGCAAATTGCTTTGGCAACCCATTCGTAAAGTTGCGGTAGCTTGGATCTTACGTTGCTTTGCATCCGAGCCGGTTTGGCAAGCTGGCCAACTTGACGATCGCTTATTGGATAAAACCGACCGTTATGCGAGATCACAACCTGAGGACTGAAGCCTAGTTTGCACTGCGTTGACTCTCTAATAATACTCCGCACAACCCGTTCGATTCCAGAACTCTTTCCCGAGCACAACGTGTAAGTAGCATCTACGAATATACGCACAGGCCGCAATTCGCCGATTGTGCTGTTTGCATCGTGCCCGCAATTGCTTGGGAGAACTGAATGTTTCATTTACATCCGTCTCCGGTTCGTCGAAGGGTCCTGTGGGGTTGCACTGTATTTGTTGTATTCACAGATCCCCCCAACGAATTTGAATCATGATGGAAATTTGGCATCCTGCTTGGTAACGCGGATGCGTGCTTAATACCATCACCCACCAAATTGTCCAATGTCAGTTATGCCAATGCCTCCCCATGGGCAATTATTCGCCACGATAGCTTGCAATAGCTGCTTTTGGGTTTACTGAATACAATGGACATTCAGCGGAGGTTGAGTTCGCCCGCAAATTTATAACTCTAAAGATGACATCGGCTGAAGCAGATTCCGGCCATGACCGCAAACCCAATGCCAGCAAATCCAGGTGAATCGCTCCTTCGGTCCTCGGCTCTTATCAGCGGCCTGGTTACGACCGAGAAGCTCGAGTACGCGCTGCGAGTTGCCAAGCATCGACTGAGCCAACAAGGTTTGTCACCAGATTCTGTCGTTTTTGACAGTTTACTTGCCGAAATTCTGGTCGAACAAAAGACGTTGACAACCTATCAGGCTGAACAGATGCTGATCGGTCGCACGAAGTTCAATGTTGGGCCCTATTGGATCACCGACTTCATTGGCGAAGGCGGTATGGGACAGGTCTTTAAAGCCGAACATCAGGTGATGGGACGAGTGTGCGCGGTAAAAGTCCTGCCGGGGGCACGCGCGACGGATTTGAGCCGTGAGAGTTTCGCACGCGAAATCCGCATGCAGGCAAATCTCGATTATCCCTATCTGGTGAGAGCCTTCGACGCGGGCCGCGATGGTAAAGTACACTACTTGGTGACCGAATATGTTCCCGGAATGGACTTGCGACGTTTGGTTAAATCTCGCGGACCCTTGCCGGTACAACAAGCCGCGAAGATAGTCATGCACGCCGCTTTGGGACTGGACTATGCGCATCGCAAAGGCTTGGTGCACCGAGATGTCAAGCCTGGGAACATCTTGGTCACACCCGAAGGTGATGCGAAAGTTTCAGACATCGGGCTAGCTGGATTTGCCCACGACCTAATGAACGACCCACGCGCAGGCAAGATCGTCGGCACTACCGACTATCTCTCACCCGAACAGATTCGCACGCCCCTGGAGATCAAACCATCTTCCGATATCTATTCTCTGGGATGCACGCTGTACTACGCCATATGCGGCAAAGTCCCGTTTCCGGGCGGCGACACCGCTTCCAAAATGCGACGCCATATCGACGAGACTCCCTGGCACCCTCGCAAATTCGCACCCGATATCACGGAAGAATTTGTCGATATCATCGCTGACATGATGGAAAAAGACCCTCGCAAACGGATCGCTAGTGCCGCAGAAGTTGCCGCGCGATTGGAACCCTGGGCGGATGAGTCGATTGGAGTCGGCGCCATGTCCACGATGCGTTCGCCCTGGATGGCGCCTCCCCCGCCTTTGAACGAAGACGATAAACCGGAGTCTCGCGCCGAGGAATCTCCCGGTCTTAATGACAGTTGGTCCGAACCAGCCCCTGCAAAAGACCAAAGCACCGATGGCGGACAAACTTCTCGAACCGTCTCCGATCGCAATATCATGCCGTCGGGAAGTGCAAGTAATTTCGCCGAGTTTCCCTCCGCTCACAGTCAGCCGACGCTGAACAGTATGAACACCAACATGGTCATCGCACTGACCGTCGCCATTTGCCTTCCGCCAGCGTTGTTGGTCGGAGCGATTTTTGGCTACCTGGTTGCTCAGCGGTATTTTTGAAAATCTCAACGCGGTTGGTGAAATTTGAACTGACCAAAAGATCTCCAACCATGACGAACCGAAAACCAACACACGAAGTGAGAGATCCCCGTACTTTCAGTTCGCTTAGTTCGAAGTGGCGATGTCCAATTAGGCTCTGCCAATTCTCATCGCACAATTCAATTGGCTGGTCAATTGGCTGGCCAGCAATTTTTGTAGGGCTGCAGTGCCTCGTCGGCCCGTCAGTGCACGCACAATCCGACTCTGCAGTCGAACTCTCCGGAGTAAGGTTTAAGAACGTCACGGCACTATCCGATTTGCCCGCCGACCAGATGGGCAAGGTCATGAACATCATGTCAGCATCATTGGGCGTCAATTGCCAGTACTGCCATGAAGGCATCGACTTCGCAAGAGAAAAAGTCGCCCACAAGGACATCGGTCGCAAGATGATCGAAATGACTTTAGAACTGAATAAGCAACACTTCCAAGGTCGCAGCCAAGTCACCTGTTTCACTTGTCACCGGGGGCAAGCCCAGCCGTCACCTACCGTCCTGTTCAATCCCGCCGCCATCGTCCCCAACGTGACTCAGCCAGCTACCCAACCGTCCGTTGACGAAATTCTCTCCAAGTTCCTCGATGCGCTCGGCGGTCAAGCAAACCTCGCCGCTATCAAGTCCCGCCATATTGTCGCTGTGCGCCGTGAACCGGACGGTCGCAGTGAACATGAAGAACTTTGGCAAACCGCAGTGGGAAACCATCGGATGGTAACGACCTATGGGACGGTGGCTGTTACGGAAGAATTCGATGGAAAAACCGCTTCCAAAAAGGCTAACGAAGTGGCCATTTTACTCAAGCCCGACGAGGCCTTGCAAATCGAGCGCGAGCCCCAAATCGCCTTGGGTCTCAACCTGAAATCCACTTTCCAGCAGTTGAATTTCACACGCGTGGAGCAAATCGACGGCCGCCGAGTTTTCGTATTGTCGGCGATGGGGCCAAGCAAAATAGGCGAACGTTTGTACTTTGATGAGCAAACCAGTCTCTTGACTCGACGTACGTCGACCGTGCCCACTGTCCTAGGTGGTTTTGTCTACCAAGTTGACTATCGAGATTACAAACCGTTCGACCGCGTGCTCGTACCCACGCTGCTCCAATACTCGGTCCCGAACATCAACTGGAGCCGCGAAGTAAAATCGGTCGAGCACAACGGGCTTTAGCAGCCGAATTGACGCTAGACCTTCTCCGGAACGCCCCGCGATCTTAGCGGTTAATCAAAGCCCGATCTGAGATGAATTGCTCAGCGGTCTCACGGTTGATATTGTCGGCAGCGAGCAGTCGCCGGATGGATTCGTCCATCGACATCATCCCTTCGGCGCGGCCGGTGAGAATATAGTTATCGATGCTCTCCAGTTTGCCGCTGCGAATCGCGCTGCTAATTGCAGCTGAGCTGAACATGATCTCCAGCGCTAACTCTTGACGTTCGCCCTCGATGTTGCTGGGCAGGAGGCGCTGGCAAACGATCGCACGAATGTTAGTGGCTAATTGAGCGCGAATTTCATTCTGCGCTGGCTGAGGAAATAGATCTGCGTAGCGCGAGATAGCTCCTTTCGCATCGCGCGTATGCAACGTCGAGAGCACAATGTGGCCGGTTTCAGCGGCGCTCAGCGCCATCTTGGCGGTGTCGAGATCGCGAATTTCGCCTACCAGAATGACATCTGGATCTTGTCGCAAGCCAAATCGTAAACCGTCGGCGAAGGATGCAACATCCGAACCTACCTCACGTTGAGTGACTATCGAGTCCGTGTGAACAGGAAATCGATATTCTATCGGATCCTCGATGGTTAGAATTCTGTAACCAAACTGAGCGTTCATTAGCTGTACGATCATTGCGAGGCTGGTGCTCTTGCCAGAGCCGGTGACACCGGTGAAAAGCACAAGTCCGCTTGAAAGGCTGGCGATGCGACGCGCTAGCGACTCAGGAAACGAAGCCCACGCAAAATCGGGGATTCTTGTGTGAATAATACGAATGCACGCGCCGATTGAGCCGCTCGAGCGAAATAGATTGACTCGAAAGCGGCATTGTTCTCGATGCATGGGCAACTCGACCGCGTAATCAAGATTGCGTTCCGATTCCATGCGAGCGCGCTGCTCGTTGGTCCAGATCGGACCGAGTAATTCGCAGATGGCTGCAGATGTTAAAATCGCTTCGCCAGCGATCGCCACCAGTCGTCCGTTCATTCGCAGTACAGGTGCGTAGCCGTTGACCAAGTGCAAGTCTGAACATTCTTGCCGAACGGCTTGATCGAGCCAGCGTAGCAGTGGCGGGACGTCAGAGAGTGTTTCCATCGTCATGAATTACTCGGATGAAGGATCGACAGGGTTACAATGTCAACCCAGTGGCGGATGCGATGATTCGTTGGGCATAAAAATGTTTGGCAAAAAGATTATAAAATGAAAATTCTGACACTTCTCACTGGACACCACCAAATGCGACAGACGCGTTCAGCGAATAGTGTCAAAATTCTTGCTAGTTGAATTTCTGGAGAGGCCGAAATGAGTAAAGCAGTTCAGCCAAACGTGCGTCCACTGGGAACCGTAAAGTATGAAAATCACGGTCGGGTGGTGCTGGTAACTGGCGGATGTAACGGAATTGGCAGAGCGATCTGTGACGGGTTCGCCTGCAGCGGTGCGACCGTAGTTTGTGCGGATGTGGCTGATGAATTGGCGAAGCAGTTGCCAGACGGGGTTGCGTTTCGTCACGTGGATACATCCGTCGAGGAGCAATGTCGCGAGGTAGTCGAGTGGACCGTGGCAAATTTTGGCGGATTGGATGTGTTGGTGAACAACGCTGCAATTCAACCAAAGGCTTCGTATACTTCGGTTGACCAATTGGATACGGCTGACTTGGAGCGGATGACGCGTGTGAATTTTTTTGGCTACTCTTTCATGGCTAAGTACGCGTTGGGTTACATGCGGCAGCAACAAAGCGGCGTAGTAGTGAATTTATCGAGTGGCCAGGGACATCGAACGGCCCGCCAAGTTCCGGTTTATGGTCCAATCAAAGCAGCGAATCTCCTGCAAGCGATGCAGTGGGGTGTCGAATTCGCTCGCGATGGAATTCGAGTCGTTTCGGTTTCTCCTGGAGCCATCGACACTCCCCTAGTTCGCGCATCGCTGGCCGCACAAGGTGGCGAAGCAGCTTTGGCTAACCGCCATCCGCTGGGGCGCATCGGCCGGCCAGCCGAGATCGCCCAGGCCGTCCTATGGCTTACTAGTTCCGACGCGTCTTTCGTCACTGCAACCGATTTGGAGGTCGACGGCGGTTTAGGAGCTTTCGGAGCCTTCGCCGAGCCGTTCGAAGTTCGCTAGGTGCTGTATAGCATTTCCCAGCCCAGGTTAACTCGAAGTAAATCGCGGCCAAAACACAACTTTAGGCTAGTTTATGCGTTTCTTAGGTGGTAGTTTTTAAATTGCAGGGCAGGCGATATAAACCGATAATTGATGGTCGACGGCAATTAATTCGAATGAATTTTCAATATTTTAGATGACTTGAGTGGCAGCGGCTAAGTCCGCCAAGCCCCCGTTCGACACCTAACACAAGTCAAATTAGCGCAATGCAACTAAAAGCATCGGTTGACAAAAAGTGGTCTAGCGCTTAACTTGCCATCCTTCATGACTGGCTGATAGCTCGTGGAATGAGCGGTTGTTCACGGAAGCCAACTAAAAGAAAAAACGCATATATTAAGGGTTCGGGGCCATGGCTGTTCCAAAACGACGCCACTCCAATTCACGAACAAACAAAAGACGTTCGCACCATGCCAAGAAACCCCGTCAAACGGGATTCTGTCCTCAGTGCAGCACTGTTGTTCCGACGCACGCCGTTTGCCCCAAATGTGGTTACTACATGGGGCGTATTGTGGTTGATATGGAAAACGCTAGCTAAACCAATTGGTTTAGGTGCATTTGTATTGAATTAGTTTCAAGGACGGCTTGCCGTCCTTGTTTTGTTGACGCGCGGGGAAGCACTTGCCGCGAATCTCATTGATACAAGCGTAATGGAGTTTAAATTGCCGACCGTCTTGATGTTTCCAGGCCAAGGGGCTCAAGCAGTTGGCATGGGCGTGGCACTACTCACAAGAAGCTCTTGTGCTCTCGAGCTTTTCGCGGAAGCCAGCCAGATCCTTGGTTTCGACTTGCGCGCCCTGTGCGCTGAAGGTCCGGCGGATCAGTTAAGCCGGACTGAATTCAGCCAACCGGCCCTATTTGTGCATGCTTACGCGGCCCTCAAGCAACTTGAGAAGGAACGGCCAGAACTATGGTCGGACGTGGTTGGGGTTGCCGGTTTGAGTCTCGGCGAATACACGGCTGTGGCGGCTGCGGGCGGAATCCGTTTTGCGGATGGAGTGCGTTTAGTTCAACAGCGGGGCCTAGCCATGCAAGCGGCGGCGGACGCAGTTCCGAGCAGCATGAGCAGTGTGCTTGGGCTTGAGCGCGCCAAACTGGAGGAAATCTGTAGATCCGTGTCGTCTAGCGATTCGTTTGTGCAAATCGCAAACTTGTTATGCCCAGGCAATATCGCGATTTCTGGACATACTGCGGCGGTTGAGGCGGCTGAAGCGGCAAGTATAACGGCCGGAGCGATGAAAGCAGTGCGATTGCAAGTCGCAGGTGCTTTTCATACAGCGATTATGCAGCCCGCAGTCGCAAGATTGCAGGCAGCATTGGCGGATGTACAATTCATACCCATGCGAGTTCCCGTATACTCTAACGTCGATGGGCTTCCACACACGGACCCTCAAGAAATCCGTGACTTGTTATGTCGTCAACTTGTTGCGCCGGTCCAGTGGGAATCAACTCTTAGGAATTTTATCGCAGCGGGCGTAGACCAGTTTGTTGAGATCGGTGCTGGACGAGTTTTAGCCGGTACACTGAAACGTGTAGACCGCAAGGCAAACTGCGAAAACGTGAGTGACTGAGAAAGACCTAAGAGTTTGAAAAGGGGACTGAAAAGTCAGACCTCTTCCACCAGAGCCTAGTTTCAAAAAATAAATGGTACAGTGAATGAGCAACGATTTCGGAATCAAAGTCGACTTGAGCGGACAAGTTGCCATGGTGACTGGCGCCTCGCAGGGGCTGGGCCGCGCTTGCGCAATCCGCTTGGGTCAAAGTGGTGCAAAGGTCTTGTGCGTCGCGAGGAACGCCGAGAAATTGGCATCCACCGTGGAAGAAATCGTATCCGGCGGCGGCCAAGCGGAAGCAATCGCATGTGATGTCGCGAATCGCGATAGCGTTGCGGGCCTGTTTAGCCAGCTGACAGACAAGGAAGACGCGAGATTAGATATTTTGGTCAATAATGCAGGAATTACCCGCGACACACTCCTGCCACGCATGACAGATCTTCAGTGGGACGAGGTGATTCAAACCAATTTGACCAGCTGTTTTCTGTTCTGCCGAGCGGCTTCGATCATGATGATGTCCCAACGCTATGGACGGATCATCAATATGTCCAGCGTTTCTGGAATTGTGGGAAATGCGGGACAAACCAACTACTCAGCTTCCAAAGCAGGCATGATTGGTTTTACTCAAAGTTTGGCGAAAGAGCTTGGTAAGCGAAAAGTGACTATCAATGCTGTCGCCCCCGGTTTTATCGAAAGCGAAATGACCGAGGCCCTGGGCGACGACCTCATCAAACAAGTCAAGTCGCGGATCCCAGCCAATCGATTGGGGACACCTGACGATGTTGCCGGCGCGGTCTTGTTTTTGGCGAGTTCGGCCGCAAGTTACATCACTGGACAAGTAATTGTAGTGGACGGCGGAATGACTTCATAAGGCGTCAAGTTACCCGCGCGTCACCAAAAGGCCTAGGCTACGGAGCAAAAGCTTCCCAATACCTTGGTCCTAAGCAGGCTACCTCACTTGACCGACTTTGTTAAAATCTTCTATCTTCTGGGCTGCAGATTTTAAGAGACAGCATTTAAGTTGGCTGATTTAGAAAAGCAATGCTTCGGCTACGTGGCCGAAATTAGGCTAGATTAGGCTAGATACATAAAAGTTTCGGGAGTTCTGAAAAAATGGCATCCGTTGAGGAACGAGTGGTTGATATTGTGGCTGATCAATTAGGCGTAGAAAAAGACAAGATCACTCGCGAAACGCATTTCGTGAACGATCTTGGAGCCGACTCGCTTGATACGGTGGAACTAGTGATGGAACTCGAAGAAGAGTTCGACATTAGCATTCCTGAAGATGCCGCGGAGAAGATTCAGCGAGTGGGTGAAGCCGTCGATTTCATCGAAAAAGCTCAGCAAGCTTAGTTTTTCGCATTCATCCAAGCAGATACTTTGATCCATCCTAAACGTTGCCTCGAGCGGCAATGTTTGGGTAACGCATATTCCACCCCGGTCCACCGACGGATTGTCGCGTTAACTGGGGTGTAAGTCTATGGTGTCCGATAGGCCGTATTGAGTTTAATGCGGTGCTCGCGACGCCCGACAAGTCGATTGACATTTCCCTTTTCACAGGCAACCGATGAAGCTCTCTGCGAGCTGAGTGGGTTGAACCATTGGCGGAAGAGCAACAGCATAGTCATGAAGCGTCGCGTAGTTGTAACGGGAATGGGGTTGGTCACACCTCTTGGAAAAGAAGTCGATCAACTTTGGCAAAACGTGTTGGCTGGCAAGAGCGGAATTCATCGCCTGAGTTTAATTGATCCGACGCCATTCAAAGTTCAGGTGGCTGGTGACATTCCGGATTTTCATCCGGGCGAATATTGCGACCCCAAGGACCTCAAACGGCTCGATCGTTTTACATTGTTCGCTATGTACGCGGGCGGCAAAGCAATCGAGGACTCGGGACTGGATTTCAGTAAGGAAGACACGTTTCGCTGCGGTGTTATTCTCGGGTCGGGTATAGGCGGTTTATCTGAAATCGAAGTTCAAGTCGAGCGACTCTTGAGCAAGGGGCCGGACCGCGTCAGTCCGATGACGATTCCAAAGTTGATGCTCAACGCGGCAGGCGGCAATCTGTCGATACGCTATGGCTTACGTGGCCCAAACTTTACCGTCGCGACAGCCTGCGCCAGCGCTACCAATGCGATGGGCGACGCCATGAAAACGATTCAATACGATGACGCTGATGTAGTAATCACCGGTGGCACCGAAGCGGCAATAACTGCTATGGGACTCAGTGCATTTCAAAACATGCGGGCACTCTCCGACCGCAACGATGCACCAGACAAAGCCAGCCGACCATTCGATATCGGCCGCGATGGATTTGTGCTCAGCGAAGGGGCTGGGATTTTGGTTTTTGAAGAGCTGGAACACGCGCGAGCTCGCGGTGCAAAGATCTACGCGGAAGTGCTCGGCTACGGTGCGAGTGGTGATGCGGGACACATCACGCAGCCCGATCCAGCCGGCTCGGGAGCAGCCCGAGCGATGTCCAATGCGCTCCGCGACGCCAAGCTTGACCCGACAACTATGGATTACATCAACGCGCATGGGACAAGCACGCCGCTCGGCGACAAAGCTGAAACGGTTGCCATGAAATCAGTTTATGGCGATCACGCTCGCACAGTTTCAATATCCAGCACCAAAGGCAGCCTGGGTCATTCGCTCGGTGCGAGCGGTGGCATCGAAATGATTCTCACTATTTTGTCGGTCATCAATGACACTGTCCCGCCGACTATCAATCTGGATCAGCCCGATCCAGACTGTGATTTGAATTACACACCCAATGTTCCGGTCGAGCGAACGATTACGACCGCTATGAATAACAGCTTCGGATTCGGTGGTCACAACGCCAGCATCATCTGCGGCAAAGTGCGCTCGATGTAGGAGAGTCGCTCCGCGACTCTCCTCGCTACCTACCCACCGAGTTGCAGAGCAACTCGGCTACAATATGCTTGCTTCAACAACTTGGTTGTTTCGACGTCGCTCCCGACAGCGGCGACCCTGGTTATCTTTCCTCGCTGGTCTCAGGGCTGGTCTCAGGGCTGGTCTCAGGGGGATGCCCTTTCCACCAGTCAGCAATCAGGGCATCGATCACAAGTTGACCGATGTGATAGATGACCATCGGCAGAATGCTGACGCCGCAATCCATGCCGAGTTTCAGTCCAATCATAAGGGTTTTTTGGCTGCCGGATAACGCAACTGCAATTCGCTGCGGACGCCGAACACCTGTCGCTAGAGCCAGATACCAGCTCAGGACCAGTGTCGTAACATGAGCAATCGTCGTCAAGACAACGACGAGCAGAATCGCCGCCAGGCTTGTAACTGCTGCGCTCGTACTGGCCAGCCGATTTCCCATTTGGACCGCTCCCAGCATTACCATCGAAAGAATTCCGACTTGGCAAAGCGTGCTTAACAATACTTTGCGTTGGCGCATGAGAGTGACGAACTTACTCGAAATACGCATCGATTGGCCAATCGCAATGGGCAACACGACGAGAAAAAATAGTGACCCAGCAAGGCTCCCGAGGTCTAGCTTCACGTTGCGACCGATCAGCCATACGAGCAGGCCGGGGGTTATCAAAGCACACGATAGGTTCGTGATCAGCGTTACGAAGATCGCTACCGTGTCGTCCCCACCCGCCTTGCGAGTCCATACCGCAGCCGATGCTTGCGTGCTGGGTACGCAAGCGGCAACGATCAGGCCGCCGGCAAGTTCGGCGTTCAGTAGCGGGGAGAGGCAATACGCGAGCAGAGGTAAAAAACCGAGGTTCATGATCGACGCTAAAATCGGTGGCCACGGACGTCCTAGTGAATTGCGGATCAATTCAATCGGAATCGGAGCCGCCATCATCCACATGACGCTAAACACGATGGTGGATTGCAACCAATGCGCCGCAGACAGCGGCGTTAGCGACTCGTGCGCAACTAAGCCTGTAGAAAGCGAAATCAATAAACCAATTATAAACCAGTTCGCGGCAAGAAACTTGCCGATGCCTGTTTGGTCGCGCTCGCCCAATTGTCTAAACCCAAATAAATGTTCCGCACCCTGTGCCAACTCTGCATAGTCTACCTTGGGGGAATGGTTCTACCCAGCTAAAATGTGGCGTTGAAAAGAAGTTCGTCGACTTTCCTTGGGCGGCGGCGACCCATGGCTGCAAGCCTCGCTACTTAGAATTGGGCCTTGAAATGCTGCGTTATTGGACTGCTGGAGAATCGCATGGACGTGCCCTCATCGCCTTGATCGATGGATTCCCGGCAGGGATGGACATCGATTTCGAAATGGTGAACGTCGAATTGAAACGGCGCCAGGGTGGATATGGACGCGGTGGTCGACAAAAACTAGAAACCGATCAACTGGAAGTACTGACTGGCATCTGGCAAGGCAAAACGCTTGGCAGCCCCCTCACGCTGCAAGTTATCAACGCCGATTTCAAGCTCGAACGGCTGAAGGAACTGGAGCGGCCGAGGCCAGGGCACGCCGATTTGGTCGGTGCTATCAAACACCTCAGTTCCATTCGCGGAGTGCTGGAGCGGGCAAGCGCGCGAGAAACGGCGGTGCGAGTTGCTGCTGGCGGAATCGCTCGACAATTGCTGAGAATGTTTGGTATCGAAACTATTGGTTACGTAACCGAGATCGGTGGCCTGGCAGTGGAATCGCCAAGCGGAACCCTGGACGAGCATCGGCGGCTGCGCGATAGCAGTTCGGTGTATACGCTTGTTCCGGATCGCGATGCAGAGTATGAAGCACTCATCGACAAAGCGGCTGCAGATGGTGACACGCTCGGTGGTGTAATGGAAGTCCGCGTCGAAGGCTTGCCGATTGGACTCGGGACGCACACTCAGTGGGATCGCAAGCTAGACGGTCGCTTGGCACAAGCCGTGATGGCAGTGCAAGCCATCAAAGGCGTCGAGATCGGTATGGGCTTTCAAGCCGCGAGACTGCCTGGTTCGCAGGTTCATGATGCGATTCACTATGACGCCAGCCAGAAGCATTTGCCGAGCCTCGGTTATGTCCGTCCGACGAATAACGCGGGCGGACTTGAGGGCGGCATGACCAATGGTCAACCGTTGATTGTTCGAGCCGCGAAGAAGCCCATCAGTACACTGCGTAAGCCGCTCGATTCGATTCGCATGGATACAAAAGAGTCCATGCGGGCCAATTACGAACGCAGCGACGTGTGCGCTGTATCCGCCGCAAGCGTAATCGTCGAACATGTGGTTGCCTTCGAAGTCGCGGCGGCTCTGGTCGAGAAATTCGGCGGCGATAGCGTTCAAGAAATGCAAGATCGTTATCAATTATATTTGGAGAGAGCCGGCAACCGCTAATATCCTTTGCGGTAGCGCTTTGAAGGTAGTCTATTAGGATTTCTGAAACCCCTAGCCTCAGCAAAGACGTTGGACTCGCAGGAATAAAAGTTCATCCGGGGATAGCGAGCGCACACGAGACTGACTCCGAGTTGGTGGGTCGCTCCTGCCGGGTGCGACCATCGCTGAGGCAAGCACAATCCATGTGGCTTGAAAAATCCTTTTCAACGCCGTTAAGTTCTTTAATAGTTGAACCGCTGGTAGATTTTTGTGAAGGTCCGCACTGACCCCCTAGTGGCAATTCTGACAATACCGTGTGCAAGAAGTCGCTCCTGCCGGGCTTGTTGAACCACACAGTATTTTTATATCGCTCCCCTGCCAGCTTATCTGGCATGTAGCAGGGGACCACGTCGGGTCAGAAATCCATTTACTCAGCGATGACTGCCGGCTTGGCTGCTTCATCACCCAGCACTTGTTTGCTGAGATCGCCGAATTGCAGGAGCGTTGGCGCATCCGGGCCATCCCCATCTCGCAACTTCGCGTAGAGTGTCACTTGGCTACGCAACAAGTCGTCGAGCAACTGTGCCTCGGCGACAATGATAGACAATCGACTGGCCAGTTTGATCTGCGATTCCAAGTTGGCTCGTTGCTTTGAAAAGGTAGCACGCAGGTCTTTTTCAGCGCCGCTGGCTAGTTGTTTTAAGCGATCGGCGTCGCCCTGCGCCACCTGCGAGTAGATCCGCAGACGCTCCTGAAATGGTTGCAAAATTGCTTTATCAAGCGGCAACATCAAAGTTGGCAAGTCTTCGGCGCTAGCAAAGACTCGCCATCGCAGAGCCGTTTGTCGCCCTGTCGCGGCTTGGGCCTGGATTACTAAGCGAACCTGCGAGTCCTTCGAATCGGAGTCCGCGAGAAACCAAGTCGTTACTTGGCGGTCCGTAACAGATTGTGGTTCCTCGGGAACCAACTTAAATTCATCATCGACCGACAACTCAATTTGCCAAACCGGTCGCCGGGGTCGTACCTTGATCTTTGCGGCAAGCTTCTGGGTCTGTAACATCGGCGAAGTGCGGAGCGTCAAGGGTTCTGCAATCGTATTTGAGTCCTCGATGTCCGGCACTGCCATGTCCGATTCCATTGGGCTGTGCGTGCCAGACTCCGTGAGCGTTTGCAGTTCATGCATTACGTCGTTTTCGGTCAATTCTAGCGAGCCTGAACTATTCGAATCGCTCTTCGTCGCTTTGGTAGTCTGATTGCCATTCTCTGAAATCAGTGGCTCCGATTGTTGCAGCTCGTGGCTTTCATTTCCAGCGAGACTTGCACTTGAAACGCTTGGCAGATCGATATGCGCAAGGCCGCGAAACTCCGGCTCAATTACTCCGATTTGGGGCATTTCAGTCAGAGAGTCCAACAACTCGCTATCATCCGACTCCGGACCCATGCCGATCACACTTTTGTCCGTGCTAAGTTCTGGAATCGGCTGAGCCCCTGATGCTAATTCGCCAGCCAACTCAACTGAGTTGGCAGATCTATTCTTGCCGGCTCGAAAATTCAACACAACGAAGCACCCCACACAGAGGATGACTGCAGCGAGGGACACTACCAACCCGTGTTGCTTCAGCGAAACCAGGATTCGATGCGAGCGATTCAAATTCGCAATCTTAACCTTGGAACGTGAACGCATGCTCATTGAATCAACGTGTGCTTGCGGGCTTGCAAATTGCGAAGTGTCTATGGGTGAACTGGTTTCCAACTTGCTCGAATCTTCAGTAAGTCCAGCGTATCCCAGAGTTAGTGCGCGCAACTCGCTCACTAAATCATCGCGGCTATGCACGGAACTATCGGAACCATTTGAACCATTTAGGCTCAGAAGATTACCATGAGCCCAACGCACTAGCTCATCCAGTCTTTCGTCAGGTGAGTAATGCCGCCAATCGCTCGGCAGTACAAGCTCACCAGAGTCGCTCACCTCTATCCGTTGCCAGCTGAGTGTCGCGGTATCCTTGTCTGCACAGAGGGATAGGCCTGCGAAATGAGCTTGAATTTGCCAAGCCCAATCCAGGCATACTTCAGGCGGAGGAATTCCCAATTTTTCAAGCCAGATTGCAGCCGAAGCCATACCTGATCCTTGAGTCTAAACAGAAAGTCAAACTTGCGAGAACTTTTGGAATCGAAAATTGTAACCGGAATCCGCCTCCTCCGCTAATTTTTCCGGTCATCAGTGGGGCGCCTCTGCCGGATACGACCTGACTTACCTTCGCCCACGCGTCCGATAGCAGACTGTTTGCTTTAAAATTGCCGGTGTGCAACCGAGCGACTGTAGATGTCTTTTGGGGCGCTGCTTCGCACATGAACTTGCCTATACATTAGAATTTGACGCTACACTACGACTCGGAAACCATTCGACGCTTTTTCAACCTCGGTGAAAACATGAACCGCATTCTCCACATTGCATTGACTTGCCTTTTTTTGACCTACGCGGGCTGCGAGAGTAGCAGTCCCAAACCCACCACGCAGAACTCGAAAACTACTGGTAAAGACAAAGTGGTGTTAATGCTCAACTGGTACCCTGAAGCTGAACATGGCGGTTTTTTTGCAGCCAAGGTTCATGGCATCTTCGAACGCTATGGGCTCGACGTCGAAATTCGCCCGGGCGGTCCAAACGCGCCTGTTGTTCAAGAACTGGTAACCGGTCGAGTTCAATTCGCAATAGCGAACGCTTCGGATGCTTTACTTTATCGTCAGCAGGCGGCAAAGGTCGTCGCCCTGCTGGCACCCATTCGAAACTCGCCTCGCTGCATTCTTGTTCGCGAAGACTCGGGCGTCACCGACTTAGCGGGCTTGAAAGGCATGACCCTTCAAGCCAACCAAGGACGCCCATTCCTTGATTTTATGAAATCGAAAAATCTGCTCGAAGGGGTTCAAGTTGTGCCCTATGGTGGATCAGTCGCCAAACTGGTCAGCGACAAGAATACTGCCATTCAAGCGTACTCGTTTAGCGAACCGTTTATGGCAGAACAACAAGGCGCCGCAGTTCGCGCCCTCATGCTGTCCGATATCGGCTACAACCCCTACGCTAGTTGTCTGATTTGCACCGAAGATTTCCTAAGCAAAAATGCAGACATCGTCAGCCGCATGACGGCCGCCAGCCAGGAAGGGTGGCAGCAGTACTTCAAATCCGCTACCGAAACCAACGCCGAAATCTTGGCAAACAACAAGGAAGGCATGACCGCTGAAGCCCTCGCATACGGAGTTGAAAAACTTCGACCACTCTGTTTGCCCGAGGGTGTACCGGCATCCGATCTGGGAGCAATGACCTTGGAGCGCTGGGAAGAATTGGTCAATCAGTTTGTCGCGCTAGGCTTAGTCGAAAGCGACAAGGTAAAAGCGAGCGAGGTATTTACTGCGCCAGCACCTGTCTCAAATGTTACTGCGAGATAAATTCTGCATGAAAATCGGTTCTAACCAGCAGCAGGGGGGGCGCGGGGGATTTGCTTTGCGGTGGGATTGTTTCCATTAATGCCCCATACGGCCATCCACATCGCCATGTGAATTCATAGCAGTGACTTGAAGGCAAGCGACCGCTTATTCCGGTGTTTATTTCGACGCTAGCTAACTTGCACGAGGGAAATTTGGCGTTAAACTTTTGCTAGTTTACCCATTCACCCTTTTTGGAGACGATCATGCGATCAGTTTTGGCTTTTGGGCTTGTTGCCCTCCTCAGTGTTATCTTCGCACCAACCAGCGAAGCAGGCTTGTTCGGATGCCGCAAAGCAAAGAACGCTTGCTGCGCGCCAGCCCCAACTTGCTGCGAAGCACCTGCACCAGCTTGCTGCGCACCAGCGCCAGCTCCAGTTTGCTGCACACCTGCACCTGCTCCAGTTTGTTGCCCAGCGCCAGCACCTGTTTGCTGTGCACCTGCGCCAGCTCCTGCCTGTTGCCCACCAGCTCCAACTTGCTGCGAACCAGCTAAGAAGAAGTGCAGTCTGTTTTCACGTTTGGGCAGCCGCAAGGCAGCCAAGAGCGATTGCTGCTGCAACTAGATATTGCGCTGTTTGTCTCACTCTGCCGTAACCAAAGCGAGCTTCCCTTGGATGCTCGCTTTGTCGTTTCGTGGCCACTTTATTTGACATCGGACGCTAATGAGAGCGTCCCACTTAGGAGATTGAACAGGTAGTAGTTGTTACAGCGGTTTGGTTGAATCAGCCGGAAGGCGTTAGCCGGTGTTAGCCTCCGGTTGTGGATAGAATCGGAGGCTAACGCCTTCCGGCTGATAATACACCTGTAAATCAGTGTTTTCATTTGATTCCTAAGCGGGACGCTCTCTAAAGCGTTCCGGCTGATAAAATCAATTGTCTGCTTTCGCTGCTCCTCAAATTACGCTGCTCCTCAAGTATTTTGACAAAGTGCGTGCCATTTGGCTGGAGCCTGCAGTTCATGGGGTTCCCAGGTTGGAGGTGAACCCCATGGCGGCGTACAGCTAGAAGCCTCCTTTAATTTGAGGTTTTCTCGATGGCGAGCTCCAGCAAGTGTGGATCAATGTAAAGCTCGTCGGCTAATTCCCGCAGAAAGTACTTGAGAAACGCGACGCGCTTTTCCGCCATGGAAATACCAGTGGCTGTCTGCATCATTCGGGGTAGCCGCAATAGTTTTACAAAGAAATGATCAATTGAACTCACTGCATCGTCTGCGGCACGATTTACTGGAAATGGTTCTTCGGCACTGACGAGTTGGGTACCCATAGAACCGCCCGTCATCAAACACCGCGCCAGTCCCAGCGCGCCGATCGCTTCCAATCGATCCGCATCTTGCACTACCTTAGCTTCCAGGGTCTCTGGTGCTACCTTTGCCGAAAAACTATGCGCTAGGATGGCGTGTTGGACTGCCGGTACGAATTCGCTTGGGTAGCCAGTCTCCATCAGGAAATTCGCAGCGCGATCAGCCGCCATCCTTGACGCTTGACTGCGCAGCGGAGAATCCTTTGCAACCACCACGCAATCGTGTAGCCAAGCCGCAGGCAGCACCACCATTGCCTCTGCACTTTCTGCTAAGCCAATGCGCACGGAGGCGTTAACCACACGTCGAACATGTGCCAAATCATGCCCAGGATCTGCGCCCTGCATCTCAATTTCCACGAACTTGCAAAACGTCTCTCCCCACTCAGCCTGCCATTTCTGCCATGCCGATTCCGAACTTTGGATCGCCCTCATAAACACCTTACGCGGTTGACGATTCTGAACATGATTTTGAGCGCTACCACTTTGTCAGTGCCTTATCTTAAAGCTGATGCAGGTCTAAAGTTAGACTACAGGTCTAAAGTTGGAGTGCAAGTTTCAACTAGGAGTGCAAGTTTCAAGTTTGAGTGCAAGTTTTCAATTTGGAGTGCCGGCTTCAGCCGCTTTTTACCTCCCCATCGCTCGCAGGATTTTATGCGATATTTTCCCACTCCATGCATCTCCCCACGAGCCGAGCCTACGATATTGCACGAACACCCGTCCCCGCATATACTTCGAAATCCCGTGGCCGCATCCAATACCGAGCCACAAATCGGGCGGTTAGCTCAGTTGGTTAGAGCGCAACGTTGACATCGTTGAGGTCGCTGGTTCGAATCCAGTATCGCCCACTACAAAATTCCCAGTGTTTTCTACACTTTTTGATCCGCCCCGCGACTATTGAATCGTTCAAATGCACGATTCATGCACGAAACGCGGATCAAACCATGCCACGCCAGAGCAAGCCCTACTTCCGGCAGCAGACCCAAAGCTGGTACTGCTCCATCAACGGTAAGCAGTTCCCACTCGGTAAGACCAAGACCCAGGCCTTCGAGAAGTTCTACGAACTCATAGGTAAGGGAGCCGAGCTTCAGTCATTCAAATCAACGCTCTATGAGCTGACTCAAGCGTATCTGGATTGGTGCCTCGCCAATCGAAAGCCTGGCACGTATGAGAACCACAAAAAGTACCTGAAGAGCTTGATAGATTCCATCGGAAAAAAGCTCCGAGTCGGGGACCTGAAAAAGCACCACTTGACAAAATGGATGGAAGGCAAGGACTGGGGATCGACGAGCCAGCACGATGCGGTGAGCGTCGTGAAACGAGCGTACAACTGGGCCATGGAAGAAGGCTACATTGCGTACAACCCAATAGCGAAAGTCAAAAAGGCTCCCAAGAAGCGTAGAGACGTCTTTTACACGGCAGAGCAATGGGCACAGATCCGCCTGCATGCCAAAGGCCCCCTGATCGATCTGCTCGATTTTCTCTGGTCCACTGGCTGCCGACCGCAGGAGGTTCGAATCTTAGAGGCCAGTCATGTGCACGGTGATGTCGTGATCTTCGCTTTGGATGAGAGTAAAGGCGAGAAGCATCAACGTGTGCTGTTTCTCACTTCAGAGCCCCTGTCAATTATCAAGCGACTGGCCGCGAAATATCCTACTGGTCCCCTTTTCCGTAATCGATACGACAGACCGTGGACGAAGGATGCCATCAAATGTGCAATGACACGAATCAGCAAGAAAGTCGGATTCCGGGTCATCGCCTACGGTGCGCGCCATGGGTACGCCACGAATGCCCTGCTCAACGGCGTAGATCCAATTTCTGTGTCCCATTTAATGGGACATCGCTCACCGAGCATGGTCGCTAAAGTTTACAGCCACCTGGCTCAGAATCATGACTTTCTACGTCAACAAGCGGTCAAAGCTTGCAGCGAAGTCCCGTCAGATTCACCTAACTAACACTGGGAAACTAAAAGTGTTTGCCCAGAGCCCGGGGGATCTCAACAATCTTCTCGGCGTGTGACCGCTCGAGATACTTTTGCAACTCCTCCTCGCTGATGCGGCGACAGTTGGCGATTCGATAACTTGGAATCTCGCCGGTACGGACCATGCGATAGGCCAGTGACTTGCTGATAGAAAGCCTCTCAGCAACTTGCTTGACAGTAAGCATAATTCAATCGGCCTCCAGTTCAGGAAAGAGACGTTGCTCCGAGTCGCGTTTTTGGGTGGCGGACTGAAACCACTCTTCGATGTCCATTTTCTTCCACCGAGCAGCTCCCCCCACGTGAAGTGGCGCGGGGAGCTTCTTCTCAGCGCAGAGCCTCCAAACGGATCGCTCCGATATTCTTAGAACGTGAGCGACCTCACGAGCGGTTAGTAGTTCAGGTATTCCTTCAGCTGTGTTCATCTTTGTAAGTTCCTATGGACGAAAATCCGTTAAATCAATTTCAGGGTCAGAGTCCAAATCAATGTCGGGCTCATCACCATGTTTTTGGTCATGGCGGCGAGAAATTTTGTTGTCTCTTTTGGGAGTTAAGGTAATGGAAGGAGCAAACTTGCGCTCGAGTTCAGTACTCCAAGGCAAAAGGTATTGATCATTACTGTCTCGCTCCATAAAGCCACTAACGCCAGCCGCTTTTGGAAGTAGCAACTCATCAAACAGCTTGGCTCCTTCAATGCGATCCCAGTACGCGACGGTGCTTCGGAGCTTAAATAGTCCAGTTAGCCCGGACTTCTTTCCAGCATGAGGAATCGACATGAACTCAGATGGAAGGAGCGTGCGCTGATTGTGTTTGCTGCGGGTTTCAGAGTTTGAAGCACCCTTCCCGTAAGACGTCGTTCGAGAGATCTGTTCAATATCCTGCTCGCCTACATAATCGGAGAGCCATTTAGCGGTGGTTGGGTCTTCTACCCGTCCGATGAATCTGTTGCCAAAGTTTGAAAGCATATCTTCTGTTCCCTCCTTGCCAAAAAGTCGCGAGTGCTGAAGCCCCGGTAGCGCCTGGAAGGCTAAAACAAGGCGTCCTCCTTTGGAACGTGCCAGCTTTGCGA
>JANLQO010000226.1:0-20989 GCA_031367855.1 Planctomycetia bacterium
GCCGTTTCGCTACGAATTGTCTGCTGACGGAAAGTCTGCTGACCTGCGAAGTGGCAAAGTCCCCTACGCACACGGATCTATTGAGCAAACGCATGTACGCTACCTGCATTATCATTTGACGCTTGAGTAAATGAAAAAACACAATGGACGTTGTCGTCTTGCGGAAAAATCCAACTGCGTCAAAGGAGTGCCGAAGCCACGTGAGGGAACTGCGTCTCGGAGAGACGCAGCTACGTGAAGCTGGCGCAGACTTCAAAAGCTTGCAGGGAAAAGCCTCGCGCGCAACTTTTCACCCAGTTTTCCAGCGTACTCGCTGATCTCGTAGACTTCGATCAGCGGTGAGCCCAGCGATGAACCCGTAAAGCGTTGACTAACTTCACCTTGAAAATGCTGCCAGCGGCGTTTGAGAAACTCAGTCAACCAACCATGCAACCAAGCGAGCTTCGCTGCGTTGGAACTGGGTACATCTTGCAGCTTGCCCTCATGGTAGGGCAGCCATTCGAAGAACTGTGAATGATGACAAGCCGCCATATGCACCACGGTTTCAAACTCGGCGGCGATGTCCAGCACGATGTCTGGACGCAGCGAGTTAGGCCGAGTGAATGAGTCACTCATATAGGCAACCACGGGATCGGATCGAAGTGCTGGCATGTCGGGGCAGATATGCGGTACGGTAACCATGTACGAAGCATCTTGGACCGCTTGGCCGACTGCCCGATGATCCGGATGATAATCGTTGGGCCGATGCGTTAGCACAAGGTCTGGTTGGAATCCGCGGATCTCGCGAATGATGGCTGAGCGCACCTGCAAATCCGCTTGCAGTTCACCGTCGGGAAAATCCCAAGTAAAATTCTCCGCACCGATCAACTCACCGGACTCACGCGATTCTTCGCGACGGATGCGGACAAGTTCTTCAGGCTGAGTATGGTGATGCCCGCTACGACCATCGGTAACGGAAATGATGCGCACGACAGAACCTAGTTTTCGGTGACGAACCAGCAAGCCTCCCGCGGCCACTTCGGCATCGTCCGGATGCGCTCCCAACACCAGCACTCGGCAAGCGGACTCAGCGGGCATTGCCGTCCTCGTACATGATGACCACCAGTACATCCGATGCGCTGAAGGAACCCATGGGTATGCTTGAGCTACCGCCAGATTGCGGTGCGATGTTTCCTGTTACGGAAATAATTTGCGCACCTGAATCCATGATCCAAGCATTGATCTCTTTTTCCATGTTGCTCAGCTCGCTCTCAATGCTCTTGAAAAGCTTTACCTTTTGCATGCGTCTACTTTCTGTTCCGGCAAATTGCGTGACAAGACTCCACTCGAATCAGCAGGACATTCTAGCGAACAATATTAAGCGCTGCTCGTCACTTAAGTTGCTTATCGAACCAATCGGCCATGATCACAACTTCATTCGGAATAGTCAGCCAGGGGTGGCCTCCGCCAGCCTTGACAATCAACTCGGCTGAGCCACCTTCCGCTTGAATGGCATCGACTAGCTTCTGAGAGTGCGAAAGTGGGACAACTTCATCGGCGTCGCCGTGGATCAGCAGGAAAGGAATCGTGGGTTTATTGACGCGATGCAGCGGCGAGATCGCCCGCGCCATGGTTTGGATCTCCTCGTTACTTTTCTCTCTCAACGCTCCATCTTGCGTGGAGGTTGCCCCAATCGCCAGCAAGGGTGCTAACACCTTGCCGTCGACCATGCGACCCTCGCGCCATTCAATGAAATCTGTGGGCGGAAAGAACACAGCCACGGCGGCGACCGTGGAATCATGTCGATCCGCTTTGTTTTTTGCCCCCGCATCCCCCGCCAGCGGCGTTAGTGCCGCCAGCGTTGCCAGATGACCGCCCGCAGATGCTCCCGTCAGCCCAAGGTGGTTGGCATCGATGCGGTATTCCTCCGCGCGTTCTTTGACGTAACGAATCCCAGATTTGACATTTTGATCCATCTCCAGCGCCGTGTAACGCGATTTAGAGCCTGGGCGAATAGCAAAAACTACATAGCCTCGACTGCAAAACGTCGAGTAAATTTGTGCCAAGGTATGGTCGCGAATCTTACCGCGATCGGAGTACCAAGCACCGCTGGCAATATCGACAATCGCTAGACCGTTAGCCGGTCCTGTCGGTGTGAAAACATCCATCAGCAAGCCCGTTCCATGAACTTCAGCAAAGACAACGTCTTGTTTTTGCGTGTAAGGAAGTGGTTCGGTCGCGTAAGAAGTTTGCAAACTGGCAAACTGCAAAGCGATAATGATCCCGAATACTGAAGCTCGCATGGGTGACTCCGAATAGCGATATGTGTATGGTGGGTGCAACCGCAGATTGTAATCGTGTTTGCCCCCGTGGGGCGGGTTGAGTCACGAAACCTACGCACCGCCCATCTTTCCGATGTACACGGTGGTTGGTTCGATCACACGACGGCGGTGGGTTTGAAGGTGGGTTCGTGGTGGGTTTGAAGGTGGGTTTTGTGGTGGGTTTCGTGCCTCAACCCACCCTACATTGAAGTTCTATTGGTATGTGCCCATGGGGTTGTAGCCGGAAGCGTTCCAAATGGCCGGGGTTCTTTCGTTGCGTGGTATTACCGCTTGAGCCGTGTAGGTCGAAGGAAAAGTCGCTTGATTTGCTTCCGTCTCGTAGACACTGGATGCATAGGACTCGGGCTGCGTTACGAATTCGCCGAACGCTTGGGGAGATAGTTGCTTGGCAGGCGAATTGATCGTGGCAGGTTGGACCATTTGCCACAAATTGTCTCGCACCGTGGGCTGAGTTACTCCCAAGATGCCTGCCAGCGCGCTCAGTTCCACCATGAGCGTGCCAATTGCACCCGGCTGTTTTCGTCGTGTTCGCCTCGCCATCGTTCAATCCTCCATGAAATCGGTATTGCATCAAGTTTCAACTTAGCAGTGTGCTGAAGCATAATGCAAACGGCGAGCCGTCCAGCGGGAAAAATTCAAGATTGTCGCAACGCATTGGGGCCATGTGGTTTGCAGCTACCTGGACGCAACCGCCTGACATGTGCCACAATGCCAGACTTACAAGGCTTTGCAAATTCCTCCAAAATTGGCTCTCCATGACTGGCGTACAACCCGATCTGTCCCGCGACGCAGTGGCGGCTGAGTATTTCGAACGCCTCCCTTTCGCGCCTTACCCAGTCCAAGAAGAGGCTTTGCTGGCATGGTTCACCTCGCAGCAAGGTGTGTTGGTCTGCGCGCCGACAGGAACCGGCAAGACCTTAATTGCCGAAGCCGCCATTTACGAAGCATTGCGAACCGGCAAGAAAGCCTACTACACGACACCGTTGATCGCGCTCACCGATCAGAAACTGACCGAGCTACGGCAATCGGCCGTGCGCTGGGGTTTTCCGGAATCTAAGGTGGGCTTAGTCACGGGCAATCGCAAAGTGAACGCGGAAGCTCCGGTACTGGTGGTTGTAGCCGAGATCCTGCTCAACCGATTGCTGACCCCCGAATCGTTTGACTTCGCTGCAGTATCGTCCGTGGTGATGGACGAATTCCACAGTTTCAATGACCCCGAGCGGGGCATTGTCTGGGAATTGACACTCGGCATGCTGCCAGCACATGTGCGCACGCTTCTGCTGAGCGCCACGGTTGGCAACAGCTACGATTTCACCAGTTGGATGACGCGAACCTGCAACCGCAACTTGCAGCTGGTCCAAAGTACCGAGCGCAAGGTGCCACTTAGTTTCCAATGGGTCGACGACTTTATGCTCGACGAATGGGTCGAGAAAATGGTGGAAGGGGATGTGGTCGCGCGGCGGACCCCGGCGCTGATCTTTTGCTTCAATCGCGATGAGTGCTGGCAAGTTGCGGAGCTGCTGAAAGGCAAAAAAGTTATCGACAAGTTTCAACAAGCAGCCCTAAGCGACGAACTGGACAAGCATGATTGGTCCGAAGGTGCCGGACCAAAGTTAAAACAGTTGTTGCAGCGAGGCGTCGGTGTGCATCATGCGGGCGTGCTGCCGAAATACCGACGCGTGGTGGAAGATTTCTTTCAACGCAAGTTGCTTAGTATTACCGTCTGCACCGAGACACTTTCGGCAGGTATCAACCTGCCAGCTCGCTCGGTGGTGTTGCCAACCATACTCAAAGGTCCTCGCGACAAACGCAAGCCGATCGAAATCAGTACTGCACAGCAGATCTTCGGCAGGGCAGGGCGGCCCCAATTTGATCGAGAAGGCTTTGTTTATGCACTCGCACACGAAGACGATGTAAAGTTGCTCAGATGGCGCGAAAAATACAATTCCATTCCAGAGGACACAAAAGACCCCGGCTTGTTGCGCGCCAAGAAGGCCATGAAAAAGAAGATGCCCAAACGGCGTGAAGGCGAAACGTATTGGACGCAAGAACAATTTGAAAAGCTGCGGGCGGGCGCGGCGGCTAATCTAGCCAGCCGCGGGCAACTGCCTTGGCGTCTGCTAGCTTACATGCTGTTAAAATCGCCCGAAGTTCAACCGCTGCGCGATATGGTCGGCAGGCGGTTGCTGGACAGCGGTCAGATTGAAGTTGCCCAAAGGCACCTGAATCAGATGCTCATCACATTGTGGACCGCCGGCTATGTCGAACTGGATCCGAAACCGCAACAGGCTAAACGAGAAGCAACTGTTCCCGTGAAAGTCGATCCTAAAGTGGCGTTGAAGAAAGGAGTTGGCGGTAGGGGTGTCGGCAGCGGTGGATTGTTGGAAGCCGCGGGGTTGGGCAAGCTGGTCGCGGGAGCTGAACAAGAAACTGCACCCGAGAAAGTCGACGCTCAGGATTCAGGCTCGGATGCGGCTAGCCGCGGTTACGACCTGAAAGACTATCGACCGCAGTATGCGCGGCCCACCGATCGGCTGGAGCTATTGGTTCGACTGCGGAGCATAAATCCCCTATACGGAGTGTTTCTGGCTGGGCATTTGGCGATCGCGGATCAGACCGAGCGCTTGCTTGCGCTCGAAAGCGCGCTCGAGTTGCCGGGAACTATTGCCAGACTGGTTCGAGTCCCCAAGCTCGATGAAATGCCCGCCGGGCCGCTAGCCACCTTGCGGCTCGATGGTCGCTTGCTCGAACTGGGCTTAGCGACTCAAGAGGAACTGATCGGAAAACAAACAAGTGAAGAAGACGAACCGCCGAAGCGGGGTCTCTTCGACGAACCGCCCGTTTATCAAATTTCAATTGGTGAAAAGCTGCGCAGGTTGTTCAACTGGGATTTTCCAAAAGTACATGATGTCTTTACAACGCCGGTACACGTGGCCGGGGAGCTGCTCGAGTTCGGCGGCAACTTTAATAAATACATTCTTGCTAAGGGACTTCAAAAGCAAGAAGGGATGATCTTTCGCCACATACTCCGCTTGATCTTGCTGTTGGATGAAATGGCCTCCATTCCGCCCGCTGAGACTGAGCCCGAACAATGGGAGGACCCGCTCGATGACCTGATCGACCGATTGACCGAATGCTGCCGCGCAGTCGATCCCGAGAGCGCGGATGAGGCTTTGGAATTAAGTCGCGGCGGCGACGAATTAACAGAGCAGCTGCCTCAGTTGAGACGCAAAAGTAATTAATGTTCGGGTTGACCGGTGCGAGAAGTGTAGAACATTTGTCCCAAATGTTTATGGGCCGGTACTACGGTTTGGTTGGCGCCGAAGGGGGGCGTTAATAAGTACCAAGGTTAGACTTCTACCGCGAACGGAATTGGCGCCGAGAAACAATCGCTCTGCGACGCCAAGAACATTTGAGACAAATGTTCTACAATGGCTGATGGTGACGACGACACACAATATTCCACAATAGCCTAGTGCGCAAATATTTCCGGTCCTAAATGACGGTCACCGCTTCGCGCCAATTGGGATCATATTCACGTTGCCACAATGCCTGTTGGTCTTTGTCGCCTAAAACATGACCGTTCGTTGGGTCGCAATTGACCGTTTGGCCAGTGCGATAGGCGATGTTCCCTAAATGGCACAACAGCGTACTCTTGTGACCTTCTAAAATCGGCTGATTCAATTGCGAGGGATCGTCGGCTCGAATCGCAGCGATGAAATTTTGTAAATGCTCGACCTGGCCATTAGCTCTAGCAGGTTGCTTGCCTTCATCGATCTTTTCATCCATCTTGTCAAAAACTACATAAGTTCCATCTTCCTGTACTTCCATGGTTCCGGCATCGCCATAAAAGCAACAGAAGAAGCCAGGTGAGTGCTTGTTGCACGACAGCGAATCCCAAGTAATCTGCTTGCCAGAATCAAACTCGAAGCACACCGAGTGCGTATCGGGTGTCTCTTGATCGTCCTTGAACCAATAACGACCACCGGAACTGACCACTCGTTTGGGATAATCGACTTGCATGCCCCAACGACAGATGTCCAAGCCATGTACGCCGTTGTTCGCTAATTCACCGCCGCCCCAATGCCAGAACCAATGCCAGTTATAGGGCAGATAGTTGTCGCGAAACGGCTTGTGTGGTGCTGGGCCCTGCCAGAGTTCATAATCGATTCCGTCAGGCACTTTGGCTTCAGCTCCGATGCCGATCGAGGGACGCAAGCCGTTGTAGTAACAGCGTGCCAAGTGGACGTTTCCCAGGGCGCCGCCGTGCAGCTTTTCCATCCCTTCCTGCATGCTAGGCTCGCTTCGTCGTTGCGTACCCATTTGCACACAACGACCAAACTTCTTCGCCGCTGCGACCATCCATTCGCCTTCTTGCGGATTGTGGCTGCACGGTTTTTCGACATACACATGTTTGCCAGCTTTGCAGGCCATGATCGTGGCTGGGCCATGCCAGTGATTCGGTGCTGCACAAACCAAGGCATCGACGGTAGCGTCTTCCAAGATCTTTCGAAAGTCGCCAATAACTTGCGCTTCTTTGCCAGTCTGCTCCGCCAGCAGTTTGCCCACATTCGACGCCCGCTTCTGATCCACATCGCACAGGTATTTCACTTCGACGCCATCGAATCTTGCAAAATCCATGGCCAGCGACTGACCGCGGCTAAGTCCCATCACACCCAGCGTCACTTGCTTTTTTTTCTCTTGGGCGCTGAGCACGCGAACCTGGGTTGCGGCCGAGACGAGCAAACCAGCGGCGAGTAGATTTCGACGATGAACCATGGAGCAACTCCGGAGGGAAGGATTTTTGGCGGGAACTACGCCGTCGGTTCACGCGGTGTTACGGCTGTTTTGGGGGAGCGGGCGCGTCGTCGGCGCGGCAACTAGTTAATCGCCAATAGCAATCGGCTCGGGGCTTCCAAATAAGCGATCACGTCATTGAGGAATCGTGTTGCGGTCCCGCCGTCGACCAAGCGATGATCGTACGAAAGGCTCAGCGGCATCATTAGTCGGGCTTTAATGGAATCGTCCGGCATTACCACCGGCAATTTGCGAGTGCGGCCTACGAGCAGGATGGCAACTTCGGGGACGTTAACAATCGGTGTACTGTAAGTTCCACCGATCGCGCCTAGATTGCTAATTGTAAATGTACCGCCCCGCAGTTCGTTGACGCCGAATTCACCGCCGCGAACCCGAGCGGCCAAATCGGCTAGCGCGCGAGCGATGTCGGGGATGGTCAACGCATCCGCGTGACGAATGTTGGGTACAACTAACCCGCGTTCGGTGTCAACAGCGATGCCGAGGTTGACGTAGTCTTTGTAAATGACCTGGTCGTTATCCATATCGATCACAGCGTTGATCGCTGGGTGATGACGCAGCGCGGTGGCGACGGCTTTGATCAAAAACGGCATGGTGGTCAGTTTGATACCTTGGGCAGCGTAGTCATCTTTGCTGGTCGCGCGGAAGGCTTCGAGATCGGTGACGTCGGCGTCATCAAAGTTCGTAACGCGCGGCACAGTGCTCCATGACTTGTGCATTTGGTTGGCAATTACTTTGCGAATCTTGGCCATCCGTTCGACTCGGACCGGGCCATAATCATCTTGTGATGGTTGACCGGGCAGCGGAATGACTTTGTTCCCACCGACGGGTGAAGCCAACGGGGGCGAAGCTGAGGTCAACGCGTTTGCTTGAGATGCATTAGGCACGGAAACTTGCGTGCGCGACGAGCCGGAACTGCGAACCGCAGCCAGCACGTCTTCGCGGGTGATGCGACCGCCCTCGCCGGTGCCAGTAACGGTTGTCAAATCGATGCCAACTTCGCGAGCAAATCTTCGGACGGCTGGTCCGGCGGGAACGGTATCGCTAGAGTCGGCGTACTCAGCGGCTGCTGCCACCGCGACGGGTTGCGGCTCAGGTGCAACGACTTGTTTTTTAGATACGGGTGCAGGATCTGGTTTCGGTTGCGGTGGAGTCGAAACGGGAGCCGGTTTTGCTGGAGCCGGTTTCGCAGGCGCTGGTTTTACAGGGGCTTCGGCCTTAGGTGGTTCAGGAGCGGGCGCCGGTTTCGGCGCAGCCGCTTTGGGCGCTTCCGTAGCGGAGCCTTCCAACTGCAAGATTACGCCGCCGATGGGAATCGATTGGCCAGCGGCGACGAGAACCTTGACGACTTTGCCCGCTGATGGACTCGGAACTATCACCGTCGCCTTGTCGGTTTCGATCTCGATCAGGCCTTGGTCCTTCTTTACGACAGCACCTTCGGCCACTAAGACTTCCAGCACATCGGCCGAAGTTATACCATCGCTAAGTTCTGGAAGCTTTACGTCGATCGCCATGTTTCGTCCCAACTATCAGTTTTGTGTGCCACTGGCTGGGCCAGTGTCTTCGTTATTTAGAAGCTTTTCCGCAGGCTTATGCAAACAGCGGATTGGCTTTTTCAGGGTTGTAGTCCAGTTCCTTGATTGCTTTAGCGACGTCAGCCATTTTGAGCGTGCCTGCCTTGGCCAAGCGATACAAGGACGCCAGCGCGATCGACTCGCCATCGATCTCGAAGTGGCGGCGCAGGGCCTGTCGAGTTTCGCTGCGGCCCATGCCATCGGTGCCGAGCACAAAGTAGTCGCCCGGGATGTAGCGCGTTAGTTGTTCTGGCAGGGCTCGCACATGATCGCTGGCGGCAATAAATGGACCTTCGATACCTTCGAGCACGGTTTCGATGTAGCTCTTCTTGGGAGTCTCTTCAGGGTGCAAGAAATTCCAACGTTCGCAAGTCTGAGCGTCCCGGCGGAGCTGCGTGTAACTGGTCACACTCCACAAATCGCTGGCGATGTTGAACTTCTCAGCCAGGATTTCTTGCGCCCTCTGAGCGCAGCGAAGTATCGGTCCGGTACCGAACAGTTGCACGCGTGCCTTGGGTTTCTTGGCTACCTCGCGACTGGCGAACTTGTAGATGCCCTTGATAATGCCATCTTCCACGCCCTCTGGCATATCAGGCATTTCATAGTTTTCGTTGCCGACCGAGATGTAATAAATTCCAGTCTCGCCCTCAGCATAAAGCTTCTTCAAGCCGTCCATGATGATAACCGTGGTCTCGTACGCAAAGGCTGGATCGTAAGCCCGAATAAGAGGAAATGCGATCGCATTCAAATGACTGTGACCGTCCTGATGCTGGAGGCCTTCGCCGTTCAGCGTTGTGCGTCCTGACGTTCCGCCAAGCAAAAAGCCTTTGGCTCGCATATCACTGGCGGCCCAAATCAAATCGCCAACGCGTTGGAATCCGAACATCGAGTAATAGATGTAAAACGGAATCATGTTTACGCCGTGCGTCGCGTAAGCCGTCCCAGCCGCATTGAAGCTCGACATCGAACCGGCTTCGGTAATACCCTCTTCAAGGATCTGCCCGTCCGTCGCTTCTTTATAGTACATCACCGATTGCCTATCGACCGGCTCGTAGAGTTGACCGCCGTGAGCATAGATTCCAATCTCGCCGAACATGCCTTCCATACCAAAAGTACGTGACTCGTCGGGTACGATGGGAACGATGTTTTTGCCGATCTTTTTGTCTCTTACTAGCCTGCGCAATAGTCGCACAAACCCCATGGTCGTGCTCATCTCCTTGCCTTCGCCACTTCCTTTCGTTTCAACCGCGTAATCAGTTAGCGTAGGCACATCGGAAATCGGACACGTCGTTGGTCGGCTTGGCACAGGCCCACCGAGTGCCTTACGGCGCTCGCGGAGGTATTTCATCTCAATGCTGGTTTCGGGTGGCTTGTAGAAGGGAGCATGCACCACTTCTTCGTCACTGATCGGGATACCAAAGCGACTGCGGAATTCAAGCAACTCTTGTTCGTTTAGTTTCTTTTGATTGTGAGCGATATTTCGACCTTCACCAGCTTCGCCCAGTCCATAGCCTTTGATTGTTTTGGCAAGAATGACCGTTGGTTGGCCCTTGTGTTCAACGGCCGCTTTGTACGCCGCGTAGACCTTGTCAGGATCGTGGCCGCCCCGACGCATCTTCTCGAGCTTTTCATCGGAGAAGTTAGCGACCATCGCAGCCAGCTCAGGTGACTTGCCGAAGAAGTGCTCACGAATGTACGAGCCCGGCATGCCGGTATACTTCTGATATTGGCCATCGACGACTTCAGTCATTCGTTCGACCAGTTGCCCCGTTTCGTCGTGCTCGATCAGGGAGTCCCAATCACCACCCCAAACAACTTTGATGACGTTCCAGCCTGAACCGCGGAAAACCGCTTCTAACTCTTGAATAATCTTGCTGTTACCGCGAACTGGACCGTCAAGTCGCTGCAGATTGCAATTGATTACAAAGGTCAAGTTGTCCAGCTTCTCGCGGGCGGCCAAATGCAAAGCTCCTAGAGACTCTGGCTCATCGCATTCGCCGTCTCCCAAGAAAGCCCACACGCGTTGATTCGAAGTGTCTTTGATGCCACGATCGCGTAAGTACTCGTTAAAGCGAGCTTGATAAATCGCCATGAGTGGGCCGAGGCCCATCGACACGGTTGGAAATTCCCAGAAGCCAGGCATCAACCAGGGATGCGGGTAACTCGACAGTCCACTGACTTCTTGAAGTTCGCGACGGAAATTCTCCAGGTTTTCAACGCTTAGGCGACCTTCCATGAACGCTCGCGAGTACATCCCCGGCGACGCATGACCTTGGAAGTAAATAATGTCGCCGTCGTAGCCCGATTCGCCTCGGCCTTTGAAGAAGTGGTTGAAGCCCACTTCGTACAGCGTGGCACTCGATGCGAAAGTGCTGATGTGACCGCCCAGTCCGTCGTTCTTTTTGTTGGCGCGTTGCACCATCGCCATCGCGTTCCAACGGACGAGGCTCTTGATACGGCGTTCCAGTTCGCGGTTGCCAGGATAGGCAGGTTGCTTGTGAACGGGGATCGTGTTGATATAGGGCGTGTTCACTTCGAGCGGAACGTCCACCCCTTCTTGGCGAGCTCGGGTGTCCATCGTCTTGAGAAGATACTTGACGCGTTCCGGGCCTTTGCTCTTCAGCACGTAGTCGAGCGAGCCTTGCCACTCTGACGTTTCTAATGGATCGCTGTCAACTGGGGCTGGAATTTGTCCGTTGGCCACCACCTCAGACTCATCATCAGAAACGATTTCGGCATCAGCCATATCAACTCTCCAGTTTTAGAACGACGCGCCTTCAACTGGTAACATTGATACCAGTTGACGTTCTTCTCAATTTTGTATTTTTACAAAGTGCTTCAAATTTTAACCCGGGCTCCAGCAGATTCTGTACTAATCTCCCCAATTATCCAAGTCCAACCGCTGGACTGGCAAGTTCCCGTCATTCGAATTCTCAAGCGAAAAAAGCCCGACTCGAACGACCCCGGCCTAGCAAAGTCCGAGTTCAAGCCTTAAACCGCACCTGTGGGCTGAAGAATCACCTTCATTGCACCAGGCTCGCCGGCATAGAGCCGCTCAAACCAAGCCGGACCTTCGTCTAAATTCGCAGTCGCAGTGATCAGCGGCTGCACCTGGATGTCACCTCGGCTCAAGTATTCGATGCATTCTGGGTACTCGCCGTTCGACGCACAGCTACCGTAAATCGTCAGCTCGCGTGTCACAATCGCTTGCAATGGCATTTCCACATTGGGTGCCAGGTTGCCGACCAGCGTGATTGCGCCACCTTTGCGAGTGCATTCGATCGCCGTTTTCACCGTTGGCGTTGCACCTACAACCTCCAATGACACATCGGCTCCTCGGCCGCCGGTCAGCTTTTTGACTTCTGCCACCACGTCGACCGATTTTGCATTCAACGTCCAATCAGCGCCCAACGACTTTGCGACTACCAACTTGCTGTCCTCCAAATCGACCGCAATGACTCGTGCCGCTCCGGCCAATCGAATCGCTTGAACGACCAGTAAACCGATCATGCCGCTGCCCACGACAACTGCTGTATCGCCAAGTTTCACCGGTGTTCGGTTCGCCGCATGCACAGCGATCGAAACCGCTTCGATGAGCGCCGCGTGTTCGAACTTCAGCTGCGAAGGGAGTTGATAAGCGATGTTGTAGGGCACGATAACGTACTCAGCAAATGCGCCATGACGCTTGAATTCGTTGCATGAAACACCGAGAACTTGGCGGTTTTCGCACAAGTTGATCGAACCTCGGCGACACGAAGCACAGCGACCACAAGACACAGTCGAATCAAAGGTGACTCGATCGCCTTCCTTAAAACCTTTTACTTGGTTACCCACCGCCGCCACGATACCCGCCGCTTCGTGGCCCATGATCAAGGGCGGAATGCGACGCCCGCTGGAGCCGTCGTAACCATGAATATCACTGCCACAGATCCCGCAGGCTTTGACTTGTACCAGCAAATCCTCGGGGCCAACTTCCGGCATCGGCATATCGACGATACTCAGTTTCTTATATTCGCTTAGCAGCATGGCTTTCATGGTTTATCTTTCAATAGAGATCCGTTTATCTTAGCTGTCGTTTAACCGCGTGCCCATCGGGCCGCGCTGTCCGTGAATCGCGAGGCGGTGCCCGCGCGGTTAAATTAAACGACGAATGACGGCGGAGCGCTATGCCACACTAAGGGCGGGTGCGGTCGAGTTCGCCGAAGAGTGCGGTGAGCGATATTTCTAGGCCTGGAAGGATGTCGCCACCGCTAAGCGATTGGGTCTCTTCGAACAGTTCGTGCTTGGTGATATCGCTGTAAACGGCCACTGTACGCTCTTCGATATCAATCATCCAGACTTGACGCACACCGGCATGAAAATACTCGCGGCGTTTGCGAGCCATCTCGGCATAGGTGTTGCCCTCACTCAAGACTTCGACCGCCAAGTCGGGAACCAACTCGGGCACGCGCTCCTCGGGAACTTTGCCGCCGGGCATTCGATCCCAGGACACAAATGCAACATCAGGCCCGCGAACTTGCGTGCGAAGGATTCTCATAAAACCATCCGGCCCTGAAACCAGTCCCAGGTCGTGAACTCGCAAGTACTGTCGGAGAAGTTCACACAACAAACTTGCGATCAAAGATTCTCGCCAACCCATGGCTTTCTCCACCAGCGCACCATCGACCAACTCGCACATCCCACCTTGGCTGTTGGCACGCAGCAGATCGTCAACGGTGGCTGTACCGGGTTTAGGATCCGAGTGCACGCGGTTGGCTGGGATGTTCCCCAGGTCCATCAAGATGTCCGAGAACTTTGCAGCAACTGCAGCATTCGAACTCATGGAGGCAGCCTCGTTAAGAATGGTTAGGACTGCAACTATTATAGCAGAATTGCTAGCTAGACTTTGTCTCAAAAGGGGTCTGACCCTTTGGAGGGCATGCAAAATCACTGACAAAATCACTGACAAAAGAACATGCCCGGAGAGGGTCAGACCCCTTTTGAGACAAAGCCTAGTGTTCCGCGGCGCTCCGCTGTCGCGATTTGGCTCACGCAAGTCTTGGGGCAACTGGAAGCGATTGTAAGAGATGACCTACTGCAGACCATGGCAAGCTGGAAGCTTACCCCACGCTAATGTCGCTTCGGTTTGTAGATTTCCGTTGCTGTCCCAAAGTGAACTTCGCCGGCGTTCATGAGTGTTTCGCTGAGCGTTGGATGCGGATGGATAGCCTCCGTTAAGTCGCGGACTTCGCAGCCCATTTCGATCGCTAACACCGCTTCAGCGATCAACTCTCCGGCCCCTGCTCCGACGATACCGCAGCCAAGGACACGATGCGTTTCCGGATCGACGAGCCACTTGGTAAGACCCTCAGTCCTACCCAGAGCTTGAGCGCGCCCGCTGGCGGCCCAGGGGTAGACTTCGACATCGACGACGCGACCCGACTTTTTGGCATCTTCTTCCGTCATGCCAGCCCAAGCGATTTCGGGATCGGTGAATACGACAGCAGGGATGGCGGCCTTGTCAAACGTTGCGGGTTCGCCGAGCAGCACTTCGATGGCAACTTTGGCTTCGTGCGAAGCTTTGTGCGCGAGCATCGGCTCGCCGGCGACATCGCCAATCGCCAAGATGTGCGGATCAGCAGTCCGTTGCTGCGAATCGATCACAGCAAAGCCGCTCTTGGTGAGTTCAACTTGAGTATTTTCCAATCCGATGCCGCGGCTGACCGGACGGCGACCAACGCTTACCAGCACACGATCAAATCGCTCGTGACCGTATTTGCCGGGACCCTCGAAGGTGACTTCGATCTGATTGTCGACTTCGGCCATCGAGCCGACTTTGGTGTTCAGATAAATGCGTTTGTCGAACAAATGCTCCAGACGCTTTTGCAGCGGCTTGACCAGATCGCGGTCAGCAGCCATGAGCAACCCGTCGAGTAATTCGACCACGGTTACTTTGGATCCGAGGTTGGCGTAGACCGAACCCATTTCCAAGCCGATATAACCGCCGCCGACAATGAGCAGCGATTCGGGAATGTCAACCAAGTTGAGCGCGCCGGTCGAGTCCATGACGCGGTCGCTGCCGATCATGAAGCTGGGTGGCATCGCGGGCACACTGCCTGTCGCGAGCACACAATGACCGAAAGTCAACAGGCGATCAGCGGGGATCGAATCATGGTCGCCTTCAAGCCGCAGCGTCGTGCTGTTTTCGAAAATACCCTTGGCTTGAATGACGCGGACGTTGCGACGTTTGGCGAGTTGGCCGAGTCCACCGCTGAGCGTCGCAATTACCTTTTCTTTGCGAGCGCGGACTTTGTCAATGTCGATCTTAGGTTGTTCGTAGCTGACGCCCCAATCGGCCCGCAACTCGTCGACTTCCGAAATCACCCGCGCGACGTGGAGTAGCGCTTTCGATGGAATGCAACCTCGCAGCAAGCAGGTGCCGCCCAGTTTCGATTCGGCTTCGACGAGAGTTACTTCCATGCCTTCGTCGGCAGCCAAAAAAGCTGCCGCGTAGCCACCTGGACCGCCACCAAGAACGACTAATTCACTGTGCATCAGTTTCTACCAGTAATTTGACTTGCAAAAAACAGTGTGCCTGTGGCGTTCCGCCATCGTGATTTTTGCCATCGTGAATTTCATGTCGGTACGTGCACGTAGCAGAAATCAGTGCGACGACGGAGCGTCGCACCTGCGCCTTGTGCGACGGCGGAGCGTCGCACCTACCCTGTTCAAAAGGATCGTTACCAAGTCCACCTATCGTAGACTATCGCGACAGAAATTCGACCACGATGTTGGCGTTCACTGGCAGGCTAATATCGTTGGCGGTGGGCAAGCTGAGCACGGTCAGCTTGAGGCCTTCCGAATCGAGTGCCAGCCAATCGAGAGGTTGAGGCGAATTGTTGGCGATCACACCGCGATAAAGATTTTTCAGGTTTTCGCGGCCTCGAAGCTCGACCACGTCGCCAGCCCGCAATTGATAGCTGGGCTTGGTAACTTTGATACCGTTGACGCGGAAATGACCGTGAACGATCCCTTGACGGGCTTGGGGACGGGTCTTGGTAAAGCCAGCGCGACGGACCACATTATCCAAGCGACGTTCGCACATAATCAACAGATCCGCACCGGTATTTCCCTTACCGCGCGAAGCCGAATCGAAGTAGCGTCGCAATTGGCGTTCGCCGAGTCCGTAGTAGTGCTTGATCTTTTGCTTTTCAGAAAGAGCTGTTCCGTAGTTGCTTGTACGGCGTCCGCGGGGATGCATCCCAGGCGGTGTCTCGCGACGTTCCATCGCACGAACTGCTCCAGCGCTTTCATATACCATCACGCTCAAACGACGATTAACGCGGGCCTTTGGGCCAGTATAGTGTGCCATAACCTAACGAAACTCCAGCAAAAAACAGGATCTACAGTTGTTTCAGCTTCCCTTTCGCCGACTTGCGACGGGCCCAATCCCTAAACAACCGCTCCACTAGAACGGGTGGGTTGAGCCAATTTTCGGATGCGTTGAAGCCGAACAGTATCCCGAAAATCCCCCATGATCACAAGGGCTAATGCGATGCGGAGCATGTTCGAACAGGTAAACACGATCAAAATGGACTAACCGCAGTGGAATCAAGTCTTGGGCTCGGGTGGAGCGTCCGTGGAGGTGATCGCCGCTGTTTTCGATAGGCGGGCTCCCACCCACCGATCGACGGAGCTAAGAGTCGATTGAGAAATCTTCGCCAAGATAAAGCCCAGAGCTGACAAAACTAAGGGAAAAATCGCATTGCCGAACCGAGAGACGAATTTCCCAAGATCGGGCGCATAGCCATCCGCTTTAATCGATTTGAGGCTGGCTGCGATCGCCTGATTACCCACAATGACTAATTCGGCGATCAGCGGCTCTGTTTCCGGCGATGCCATCCGACGCAACTTAATGACCAGATAGGGTGCCCAATACGCTTGGGTTTTTGTCTCCACTTGCTTGAGCAACTCGTGCGCGAACTTGATTCGAGCCAGTGCCAGCTTGCATCGGTAGGCCACCCTTACATCTGACGGAGTGCCATCGATATTGTCCGTGTTGGTTACCGGATCGTAGCCAGCTCCCTGAGCCGAGTTCCTGGACGTAAATGGGTCGTTGGTATCCCCACGGAACCAGTCGCCCTTGCTGGAGTCTTGATCGGATCGATCCCAGATTGCATATAAGGCCGACCGCAGTATCAGATCACGGTGCTCCTTGGGAATCGCATCGAAAAGTTGCTTGGCCTCCGACTCGGCATCTGAAAGCAGATAGTACTTGAGCGCTAAGACAGCATCGGCTTGCGGCGAAGTTGGCGGCAGTAACGGATCGCCTTCCGGAGACTCCAGCTTCGGCGACGCGACATCACTGACCGAGATCGCAGTTCCCAGGGTGACCGAGACATCACCGTTCTCCGGACCCGAAGAGGAAGGTGGCGATGCCGGGCCTCGCGAAGCCGTCGCAGTACTATCAATACTGGTCTTACTGCTAGCAGAACTTGACAAACCATAGCGATAGGACAGCAAGGCCAAACCCAGGAGCAGTCCGCCCAGAGCAAACCAGACTTCCAGCGACAGATGACGTTGAGTCCATCGAAACATGGATAGCTCCTGCGAGATTGAGTGGATTTAAGGGTCGCCCCGAGCCTTCTGGATTAATAACATTTTCATCGACGCCTCAAGGACTGATGAGAGTCTTCGATTCGCGAGCAGGGCTGACATGCAGCGCCCAGACTTTCTGACTTTCAATGCGTACGCGTTGGTCGCCCGGAGATAATACCAGTCGGCCTTCACCGTCTCGCGGGAACTTAGCAAAATTCTGATTCACGTGCGACTTGACGCGCTTGCCAAATTCAATCCAACCGATTCCACCCAATGAATCCTTGAGCATGGCGACATTGAAAGCGTCAGAAAACAGCGTCCCTGGTGCAATGCCAGATTGCATGGGGACGCCGCATGGCACTGCGACTCCGCGTTCGGCGGCAAAGAGTGCGAGTGTACCCGGTTCGGATTCAAAGAACAGCGATTGCTCCAGCGGAGGAACCTCCATCGCTATTCCTTTGGCCAATGTCCTAGGGACGGAGGATTCCTGCCCGTTGACCGGAGTCTGACAACAATCGATCAAGAAAATGATCCGTGTGGGTTGCTTTTTCTCTAACTGTTCACCGATTGCCCGCAGTGGCATACCCTTGCCTGGATTCAGTGTGGGCAACAGCAACGTGCCGAAGTTTGGATCGTATCCCCCATGCCCCACATAGTAAACGACCACCGTATCGCCCGGTGTAATACTCAAGTTCTCAAAGGTTTCATGAATCTTCTCAATGTTGCAATCCGGGCCGATCAAGGCTGGATGCTCTTCTCGGCGGGAATCGGGCAGACGCATGAGCAAGGCGCTGGCAACTTTCGACAGCGCAGCACTGACATGCTTTCCAATGCCTTTAGCATCGGTGTCGGCGATACCTACGAAATGCAAGATGGGTTCTTGGCATAATGCCCTGACATTGGGCAGCATTAGACTGGCTGCAACACAGCAAGTTAGTACCCTCAAAATACTCGAGTTACATCGCATAATGCATCTCATGTTATAAGAGTTTTCGAACGCATCGCTCGCCCATTATAAAGTAAATGAAGCCATACCGCACACTTCATGGGGATGATGTTGCGCCCGATCGCATTTCTTGGACACGTTTTCTCTAGGTAGGGTAGGGTCGGTTGCGGAACGAAACCCACCATGACCTGCAATAACAATTAGACAGCCGATACGTTTTTTGTTACAAAGCCTGGCGATACGATCACGATTGTAATTATTCGCTCAGTCTGGATAGAACTATGGGGCAATCGACGAACCCCGAATTAGAACTGGCTTTCGATTTTGTTCGCAATACGAACCGCAGTCTTTTCTTGACAGGCAAAGCTGGCAGCGGCAAGACGACATTCTTGCACGCCATCAAGGCAGAGGGAATGAAGCAATTGGTGGTGGTTGCACCGACGGGCGTTGCCGCAATCAATGCGGGTGGCATGACGATCCACTCTTTTTTCCAGCTACCGTTTGGCTTGCACATCCCAGGTGCAAGCCGCACTGAGCAAAACCGCTCCCACCGCGTCGCGCGTCAGAAAATAAGACTCATCCGATCCCTTGATCTATTGGTCATCGACGAAATCAGTATGGTTCGAGCCGATATGCTCGATGCCATCGATCAGGTTTTGCGGACCTACCGAGAAGTCAACTTGCCGTTCGGCGGCGTTCAATTGCTGATGATCGGCGATCTGCACCAACTTCCGCCGGTCGTTAAACACGAAGATTGGGCGTTGTTGAAAGAACACTATGCCACGCCGTACTTCTTTTCGAGCCAAGCGTTGCACGAGACCGACTACGTCTCCATCGAACTCAAACATATCTACCGGCAATCGGACCAGAGCTTTATCGATCTACTCAATCGAGTCCGCGACAACAAGCTCGACGACGACGTTCTCAATCAGCTTAACAGCCGTTACGTCCCAAATTTCCGACCGTCCACCAGGGAAGCTTATATTACGTTGACAGCGACCAACGCCGTCGCGCAATTGATCAATGCCGAGAATCTCGCCAGGCTGAAGGGTTCTTCCCAGGTTTTTAATGCGATCATCGATGGAGACTTTCCGCCATCGGCTTATCCGACTGAGGAAAGGTTCGAGTGCAAGGTGGAAGCGCAAGTAATGTTTGTCAAGAACGACATCGAGACGGAGAAAAGATTCTTCAACGGCAAGATCGGTCAAATTACTCGATTTGATGATGACGTCATCTACGTTCGTTGCCCCGATGACAGCTCTGATATCGCCGTCGAGATGGTCGAGTGGCAAAATGTCAAATACAGCCTGGACGAGACCACCCAAGAAATAAAGGAAGAAGTGCTCGGAACCTTCGCGCAGTATCCGCTCAAACTGGCGTGGGCGATCACGATTCACAAGAGCCAGGGGTTGACGTTTGAGCGCGCGATCATCGATGCTCAAGCTGCTTTCGCCCATGGACAAGTCTACGTGGCCCTAAGTCGCTGCAAGAGTTTTGACGGGATTGTGCTGCGCTCGCGACTCACCACGTCGAGCATCAAGACCGACAGCGTCGTAAAGAACTATACCGAGCAAGCCGATAGCAAGGCACCTGATCAGACCGAACTTCAGCTAGCGAAGCGCAACTATCAGCGGCGATTGTTGGAAGAGCTTTTTTCCTTCGTGTCCATTCAGCGTTGTTTCGACCAGCTTCACCGCGTTTATCGCGAACACGAGAATTCGCTAACGGCAGAGGCCGCATCGCAAGTGCACGCAATGTCGCAGCGAGCCGAGACGGAACTCTTAGTCATCGCTCAAAGATTCGCACCGCAGCTCGCCAACTATTGCAACCAGGAAATGGAACCCGAAGGCAATGGAGAACTTCAATCGCGAATTTCGAAAGCTGGCAGCTACTTCACCGACAAGATCGATAAAGGGCTATTGCCCGCGACGAAGGAGTTGCCCACGGCCACTGACAACCAAGCGGTTCGCCAAGTCGTCGTCTCGAAATTGGAGGCTCTGCAAAGAGAATTGTTCGTGAAAAACGCTTGCTTCCTGGCTTGCGCTTCGGGCTTTTCAACGCGGACATACACGCGCGCAAAAGTCAAAGCTGAACTGGATTTTACCCGTACCGCAGGAAACGAACGAACGAATCGGCAAAATCGAGTCCCGAAGGATTTGCCTCATCCGGTACTTTACCAACGATTGTCGGAATGGCGCGAACAGTTGGCGGACGAACAAGGCATTCGCCCATGGGAAGTTGTCACCAACATCACGATGGCAGAACTGGTGACTTTTCTGCCGACGAATAATCGGAAGCTGTTGAGTATCAAAGGCATCGGCAAAGGAAAACTAAAACGCTTCGGAGAGGCCATTCTGAAAATGATCGACAACTTTACGCGTGAGGGAAATATTTCGGTGAACCTCGACTCAGTCGCTGACGTTCCGAAGCCGCCTTCGTCAGACACTAAATTCATTAGCCTTGAAATGTTTGAAGCCGGAAAGTCGATTGAGGAGATCGCCAGGTTACGAACGTTGGCTCGTACGACCATCGAAGGCCACCTGGCCTTTCATATCGGTGAAGGTCGCGTAGACATCTCGCGTGTCCTCGCGCCTGAGAAGATAGCGGACATCACTGATTTTTTCACTCGAAATCCTACCGCCACGCTTGCTGAAGCCAAAGCTTCCTTCGGCGAAAAGTACAGTTACAGCGAGCTAAAGATGGTTGCTTGGCGATTCCGCCCCGAGAGCGAGTGAGCCGAGCAAATCAACTTGGCA
>JANLQO010000248.1:0-4289 GCA_031367855.1 Planctomycetia bacterium
AATACCCTGCAGACTATTGCTAGCGCCATTGGCAAGATTGGACTGCTGGTCAATTCCGCTACCAAAAGTTCCAACTCCCGCGTGTACATGGTCACTGCCGTGGGCGAATATTGCTAAGCCCAAAGGCATGAATGGTGTCTCAATAAGTGCACCACCAAGGAACATCTCACCCGCACCGGCTACTGCTTCCGCAGCACCGAAGGCTCTTGTCACCTTGTCGTTCATTCGTTCGTGACTTAGTCCGTCGCCAAGTGTTGGACCGATCGGAACTCTGACGCGGGAACTAAACATCAACTGCTCACTCGCGTCGCGCCAAGTCTTGTACGAAACTTCGCCCTGGAGATAGCGACTGTTGAGTTCTCGACTCTCTACAGACGCTATTGTGTATGGCATACCCTGCGTAACATGAAGCTCACTTAGGAGTATTGGATTTTCGCCAACATAACGGTCGCCGGTACCGCCTTTTAAACGGTCCTCCAGTCCACTCGGATCATCCTTGTTAACCGGATTATTTCTAACATATCGATAGAGGTTAGAATCATCCTCAGCGGGATCGGCGGAGGTGAAGGTGGCGGTCTGGGGATCGTAGTTGCGATGATGCATCGCATACTGCTCGTAGGGGCCTAAATCGGGATCGCGGCGATAGGCTAATAACCGCCCCTTATATTGCTGTGAGTTGGCAGTGCTGCCGGTGGAACTGCGGCGCTCGCCCCAGCCGTTGAAGTCGTATTCATCCGTCACTACTTGTGAAACGTCGGTCAGCTGACGAACATTATTGATCCCGTCAAAGTGATAGTAACTTGAATCACCGTCCCGGTTCTGACTGACCACCTGTGCGTACTCAGCCGGAATGTAAGTGAATTCCGCTTCCACATAGCCGCTGGCGTCGGTCTCCAGCAACAGGTTGTTGCCGTCGTAAATGTAGCGAGTAATATTGCCGTCATCATTTTTCTTCACCAACAAGCCATCGGCGTTATAGACATAGCTGGTAATGGTGTTGTCCGGATTCTCCACCTGTACTAGTCGGTTGTTGCCGTCCCACGTGTTGGTCGTGATGTGATGCCATTCATCTTCAATCTTCAGTTGGTTCCCATTAGCGTCCCAGGTGTAGGTCGTAACGCCCGTTGCGTCCGTGGCTTTTTCTAAGCGATTGTTGTCGTCGTAGGTGTAGGTAGTCGTTTCACCCGTGTCTTCATCCCGATGGACTTTCCGGTTTCCTGCGTCATCGTAAGTGAGATGAGCTGAGCCCGACAGGATCGAACCGACAACATCTAGAATCATGTTGTCCCACCCGTTTATCGTAAGGTTGGCCCACGCATCAAGCCCTCCTCGCATCGCACTGAAAGCCGCTGAAGCACTGAGGAATATGTCGTCAACCAACTGCTGCACGGGGTCTGGCAGCCAATTGATAGTATCAACGCCGTTATCCTTAGCACTGGTTCGATTGCCGACAGCGTTCAGTCCGTAGCCATAGCTGGAGATCGTAGTGCCGGTGCTCTTAAGATTGACCACCTGATTGCCGCGATTGGCGTTGTCGTACTCAAGGTTTGCGAGGGTGCCGTTGGCTAGCAGCGACTGTGTCAGCCGATTCGCCGCATCATAAGCCAGTGTCGTTTGTTCGGTGCGAGGATTGAGGAGCTTGGTCAATCGTTCGTTGGCATCAAATTCGTAAATGGTCGTGCCGTGCGGAGCCGCCATAGTTGCACGACTACCCACTTCGTTGTAAGTGAATGTCAGCACTTTACTACGCGCATCCGTGGTGCCGATCAACCGATTCACATCGTCATAAGTGTAAGTGTAATTGCCGCTAATATCCGACATCGCGGTACGGTTACCGACCGGATCGTAGCTAAAAGAGCTTGAACTATCGACGTTCGTACGTGTCTTTTCACGATCCACCTTGTCATAGCTGATGGTGGTTAGGTGGCTCAACGCATCGATCTTCAAAGTCATGCGGCTGGCTGGGTCGTAAGTGTATGTTTGCCGCTGACCCAACGGCTGAACCGTTTCTGTCTTGCGATTGATCCGATCATAAGACGTTTGGGTGGGACGACCGAGTTCGTTTTTCACTAGGGTCGTTCTACCGACCCGGTCATACATCGTGGTCACCCGGGTGTTGTTGCTCCGCCAGATTTCGGTTGGCCGGTAAGCGTTATCGTAAATGGTCGTCGTAGCCGCACCCGTGCCGTCGATCACTTCCGTCTTGTGCTGACGAGCGTCGAGAGGTCCATTGTGCGCTTTAAGCCACGCTTCAGCAATATCATATTTGCATCAAACCTTTTCCGAACCACACCGCCCACTTCGGGAGCGAAACGTTGGTGCTTTCCGAAAAAGAGGTGCTTCTTCATCGTAATCACTTCTGACTAGCTTCGCTCCACTTTTCGCCAATCGCGACGCACTCGCTGTTCGGCGCATAAACTTAGACTTGATTGCCTCAGAATTCTGGCCTGTGAATGTCCAGTGTCGCTCGCCTCGCGAACAACCCATCACAAAAGGTTCTTCCAGCTTTCTCTAGGTCCAGTCTTTTTCTCTTTCTCTCTACCAGGAAGCTAATACTACCCATTCACGGTCCGTTCCAACTGGACCTTGATAACCAAGCCACGATCCACGATCTTTCTGTTTGGCGATTGTTAATCAAAAGTGGTATAATCGAAAATATCGGGTGGAATACTTGCCATCGTTAAATATAAGGCTTCGAGAGGCGACTATGGTTCTTAGCGTAAACATTCCTGAAGCGACCGAACGCATTCTTGCAGAGCAAGCTGCGATGCGAGGACAGTCGGTAGAGTCGTATGCCGCAGAACTGATTCGTAAGGGCGTTATCGGTAGCCGGACGTTTGCAGAAATCTTAGCTCCTTTTCGTGAGCAAGTCGCAAGTTCGGGAATACCTGATGCTGAGCTTGATGGTCTATTCGAAGCAGCACGCAACGATTTGTACGATGCCAAACAAGGGCAAAAGTAATTGGGTAAGCCACGAGTCGTTTTCGACTGCATGATCTTTCTGCAAGCGGCGGCTAGGCCTAATGGACCCGCAGCCGCCCTTCTTGAACTTGTGGAAATTGACGAACTTGAACTGTTCGTTTCGGAAGCTTGTCTCGAAGAGATTCGAGAAGTCTTGATCCGCCCAAGTCTTCAACGCAAATTTCCATCGCTTACGATTTCTACCGTTAGCGATTTCCTTGACCGAATCCAGGTGTGCTCAGTGTACTCGGCCAGCGTTCCCAGTTCCTTTGTGCTTGAGCGCGATCCCAAGGATGCTAAGTACGTCGATCTGGCGATTGCAACGAAGGCAGACTTTCTCGTGACTCGTGACAAAGACCTGCTTAATTTGAGAGAACAGGGAAGCCCGCTATTGCAGATTTTTGAAAAACTGGACTGGCGATGCGAAATTGTTGATCCCTTCGAGATGCTAACCTATTTTCGGAATAGGTAATGCATCTAGGCGACCGCGCGTAACAACGGCAAATTTCGGGGCGGACGTCACTTACAATCCAATTTGTGTCACTGGTGCCACTGGGGACACTCCATCGTTTTCAGGTGGCATACAAGCACCATAAGTGGGGCTCAGGTTTTGCGTTCGCAGCGAAAAGCAAAATGCTATGTTGTTAGCTCTCGACTTATTTTGCGAGCCCAACCGCAGAATTCGCCGAAGCGTCGATTTGCCTTTTCCAAAGGCACGTTTTTCGACCCCAGAAAGGAGTAGCTGGTTCATTGGGACTGAGATTACAAGGGCTGTCGATCATGGATATCAAAGCAACGAATCATTCGGGCGCAATCTACGATATCGAAATGCACTGTCCATTATCAAGGGGCTGGTCCAGCGGATCGTGTACTATGGATGCGAGGTCTATGCGGATCAGTTCAGGGCGGGCCATTCAGTTAGCAACGCAAACGATCGTTCGGATCGCTGAGATAACGGAGGATAAAACCATGTACGACGCGCGTGAGAAAGCTATTCGAGACCAACAATGGGCCCTGAACGCGTCTTTCCGCGAAGGCGAGATCAAGCTGATTCAAACCCTGCAAGAGATACTTCAGGAGTCGATAGTCGCAACATCGGATTTGGAGGGCAGGTCGTTGGAAGAGTTGCAAGCGATGACGGTCGATTTGCGAACGCGAATTGCTAAACGCGGATAAAAGCGAATTGGATCGACTGTGTCGGTAGGCAGCGTCTCTCGTCGATCGAATGCGGAGTGCTTGAAGAACTCGTGATCGAAGAGTTATACATTGGCAAGCACACCAGTGGCATCCCACACCTGTTGATGAACGGAAAAGCCACGTCCCTGGGC
>JANLQO010000260.1:0-5748 GCA_031367855.1 Planctomycetia bacterium
GAGCTCAAGCCGTTGAATCAAGGTGACGCTCGAGCGTATTATGTAAGTCTCCAAGGCAAAGGCAGCGGTCAGATGGGCGGCCCATTTTCAGGTGGCCCAATCTCGAGAGGGCCACTCTTAGAAGGACAAAGGCCAGGCCCACCGTTAGCGGGGCAGACGGGCGGAGCTCGACAAGAGAGCGCGGCACCGGAATTGAAATTTTCTGTGCCCGGCGGCTGGGAACAAGCGGCGGCCAGTGGCATGCGTTTGGCGACCTTCAAAGTTGCTGAGGGTGATCTCCAAGCCGAAGTGTCGGTAATTTCTGCCGGTGGCGACGATCGATCGAATGTAGCGCGATGGCAACGCCAATTGACGCCAGAGGCAAGCGAAGACCAGATCGATAGCGTTATGCAGGCAGCGGACCGTTTTGAGGTTAATGACGTGCCTGCGGAGTTGTATTCGATCAAAGGTGCAGAAGGTCCCGATCAAGGTGCCTTCCTGGCAGCGATAGTCCCCTGGCAACCAACGTCAAAGCTATTTGTAAAGTTCATCGGGCCCGCTAAGTTGGCTGAGGTGCAGCGCGAGTCGTTCACGGTGTTTGTCAAAACACTAAAGTGGTAACGAGACCACGGCAACTGACTTTCGTACATTAAACGTAAATCGAGGCTGAATTATGACTGCTGGAACTTGGCCGACCGAATCGGCGTTAGGTACACGTACCACCCAAACAAAGAGCCAGGCTTCGTTTGCCTATATCCTGCTTCGCGCGATGGGCTCGCTGAAGATCACGGTAACCATGTTCGGCCTGGGAATTCTGCTGTTGCTGTTTGGCACGCTGGCGCAGGACCAACAGAATCTCGCGGAAGTCAAACGGCTGTACTTCAACGCTTGGCTAGCCGTCATTCCACTGGATGTGTTGTTCCCGATCACGATTTTTCCACACGCGAATCCGTTTCCAGGTGTATTTCCATTTCCAGGCGGAGCGACCATTGGATTGATCATGCTGGTCAACTTGATCGCCGCCAAGGCAACTCGATTCTCGGTTCACGCCAAGGGCGCGAAGCTGGCGATCGGCGCGGTGGTCAGTTTGATCGGGGCTGCCATTATTACGATCGTCATTGTCAGTGGACACGCAGCGGACGGTTTGCAAGGCGCTCCGCCGATTTCGTATGACGCGCTGTGGAGCGTTCTGAGAGGTGGATTTGCTTTAGCGACCGTGGTACTGACGGTCTATGCAGTGCAAGCGCGTAAGCTGCCCAAGTTGACTCGAATTCTCTCTTGGGTGGGCGTGGCAATACTCTTATCGCTATCGATGGTCATGATCTTTGGCGGTAGCAGCGCACGCTTAAACGATCCTGGCATGCGGATCGTGTGGCAGCTGCTTCAAGCTGGTATTGCTTCCTCGGTTTGCTTGGTGGGATTGATCATGGTTTTCGGCGTTCGCGGAGGCAATGTGCTCATCCATGCCGGCGTAGGCCTGATGATGGTTGGACAGTTTGTTTTTGGTGACCGCCAAGTCGAACAGCGCTTGAGTGTCGCCGAAGGCGAATCAACCAGCCTTGTGTTCCAGCAGGATGCAGTCGAATTGGCGATCATCGATACGAGCGACCCAGCGAGGGACTCTGTAACCGCCATTCCTGAAGCGCGTCTGCGTCGCGCGGTGCGCTACAACGAGATAATCGACGCGGCTGAGTTGCCCTTTAAGTTGAAAATTACCGAGTGGATGCCGAACAGTACGCTGGTGAAAATCAGTGACGCGGAAAAGAACCGTGCGACATTGGGTGAGATTGGTCTGCAAGCGATTGCCAAGCCGCTCGAGCCTCAAGGGGGCGCCATGCAGGGTTCCAATGTTGCATCTGCATACGTTCAGATTTTCCCAAAAGCAAGTGGCGAAGCCCTCGGTACCGTGCTGCTGACACAGCAATTGAATGATCAAGCTCAGTTGTTTGTAGGCGCTGGTGGCGATCGTAATGACAAGATCACCGTCGACGGCAAAGACTACGAGTTGGCGCTTCGCTTTCGTCGTGAATACAAACCCTACAAGGTGACATTAAAGGATGTTGAGCGAGTCGACTATAGCGGCACCGAGACGCCGCGAGATTATTCGTCGACTATTGTGATCACCGACAAAAAGAGTGGCGACAGCCAAGAAGGTCGCACTTGGATGAACAATCCGATTCGCTATCGCGGCGAAACGTTTTACCAAAGCCAGTATCAAAAGGCACGTGCTGCCGATGGCAGTGTGACCGAGATCACCGGACTGCAAGTGGTGGAAAACGCGGGCTGGGTGATTCCCTACGTGACGTGCATGATGGTACTAGTCGGCATGCTGGCGCATTTCGGCGGTACCTTTCACAACTTCGCCAGCCGCTATGAGCGCGGTGCGATTCCAACGGGGCGCTTGACAGAAGTTTCAGGCACGGAAAAACGGTCTTCTTACTTTCTAACTCGCATATTGCCAGCCGTGGTGGGAATGGGGTTTGTTGCTTTTATTGCCGGGTTTTGCGCGGTCCCAAAGCGCGTCGCACGCAATCAAACGGACTGGGATGCCATCGCTCAGATTCCAGTACAGCACGAAGGTCGAATCAAACCGCTTGACACATTAGCAAAGAACGTATTGCAAGTGATCAGCGAGCCACTTTTCAATAGCATCCGGTCTGTCAAAGATGCCGAGAAAGTAAATCATAGGCCGACCGAATGGTTGTTGGGCGTGATGGCCGACCAAGAATGGACCACAAAAGCTCCCGTTTTCCGTATTTACTCCAAAGAAGTGCAAGCGCTGTTTGGTTTGGAGCCGAGCAGCGGCTATCGTTACGCATATTCAGAACTCCTGCCGAACATGGAGAAATTTCGAGCGAAAATCGCTGAACTACGCAATAAGAAGTCTGAAGAATTAACTCAGGTTGAACAGAAGTTTGCGAGCTTGAATCAAAAACTGAGTCTCTACAATCTTTTGACAGTCAGTTACCGACTGCCGCCCCTACCCGATCCCTCGAATGCAAGTAAAAGCGAAGAAGCTCGGCGCGCCTTTTCCGATCAACTTATGCAAACCCTCGACATGGTTCAGCAAATCGAAGCCGGTTCACCGCCCGCGATCATTCCACCGACAGGTAAGCCCGATCCAACCAATCCAGAAAGCGATAAGTGGCAAGCTTATGGACCTGCAATTTTTGCAGCCTATGTACAGAATCTTATGTCGAACGAACGCGTCGAGCCAAACCCGGCTCTAAGGTCATTTACCGACGTGCTCGACGCTGTCCGTGAGGGGAATTCTCCCGAAATTAATCTGGCGGTAAACAAGTACCTGTCGACGATCGGCAACCTACCAGCAGTGGTCGAAAAGATGGGGAAGGCTAAAACGGAAAGTTGGTTAAACAGATTCGCTCCCACATTCCAGGCGGTAGTTCTATACCTCTTTGCACTCATACTGGGATTCGTAACGATAATGACTGGTTGGGCACCGTTGCGTCGCGGGACATTCTGGCTGCTAGTTGCGATCTTTGTTATTCACTCTATTGCAATTATTTCCCGAATATACATTTCTGGCAGGCCACCGGTCATCAATCTTTACTCGTCAGCTGTATTTATAGGTTGGGCAACGGCCTTGGTCGGACTGATTCTCGAGTTGATCTTTCCCATTGGAGTTTGCAACTTGGTAGTCGCCCTATTCGGCGCTGTCACGCTCAGTATCGCAAAAAGCCTCGAAAACAACGATACGCTGCACGTGCTCCAAGCCGTACTCGATACGCAGTTTTGGCTGTCAACACATGTAGTCACTGTAACTTTCGGATACGCAGCCACCTATCTTGCGGGAATCTTGGGGATTGTTGCGCTCGTACATCGCATAGCGGTTGGCATGCAAAGTATGAGTGTTGTCTCCAGCGAAGATAAGCGATTCCAAGACATCATGTACCGCATGACCTACGGGGTTGTGTGCTTTGGATTGTTTCTCAGCTTTATTGGCACGGTGCTGGGCGGCCTTTGGGCAGATGACAGTTGGGGTCGGTTCTGGGGTTGGGATCCCAAAGAGAACGGTGCCCTAATGATTGTGCTATGGAATGCGATCGTCATTCATTCACGATGGGACAAGCAAGTTGGTCAGCGAGGATTCGCGCTGTTAGCCGTGGTCGGCAATATCGTGACGACTTGGTCCTGGTTCGGTGTCAATCAGTTGGGCGTTGGTTTGCACAGCTACGGTAACAACAGTGAGGTCTTGATAGTACTCGGTGCAACTGTGCTAGCTCACTTGTTGTTCATCATCATTAGTTTCATACTTACGCGAGGTCTCTCGTCGTCGACAAGTGAAGCGTAATTTTGAGTATTGCTGCAGCGAAATTGCCAAGCGAACACCGAACTCGCGATCAATGGATTGGCCGGTCTCAAATCGCATTGGCAGCTGTGTTGTGGAGCACGGCGGGCTTTTTTGCAAAAGCACCGTGGTTTGATGCTTGGCCCGAAGAATCGCGTGGGCTGTTACTCGGGTTCTGGCGGGCGCTATTCGCCGTTCCCATCTTGCTCCCGCTGATTCGCAAGCCGTCGTGGAACTGGTTGATGTTGCCCATGATGGTCTGCTTTGCGGTCATGGTCTGGTCGTACATGTCGGCCGCCGTGAATGGTCCAGTCGCCAACGCGATTTGGTTGCAGTATCTGTGTCCGGTGTGGGTGATGATTGTCAGCGTGCTGATATTTGGCGAACGAGTTAGCGGGCCGGATTTGCGGATGTTCGTTTTTTGTATCGGCGGAGTCGGATTGATCTTAGTTTGCGAAATGCTCAAAGGCAGCGGGCTGTACGCGACGCTACTCGGCGTGCTGTCGGGCATGACTTTCGCCGGCGTCGTTTTGTTTATGCGTAGTATTAAGAACGCAGACCCAGTGTGGTTGATCGTCCTGAATCACTCCGCGACCGTAGCGTTGCTCGCGCCGTGGGTTTGGAACGACTATCCTCCGATTCCTACCAGCGGCTATTGGGCACTAGGATTCTTTGGCGTATTCCAAATGTCGTTGGCGTACATTCTTTTCGCGCGAGGTATTCGCAGCACGTCGAGTGCGGAAGCGTCGGTGTTGACCCTGCTGGAACCCATTCTGGTTCCTGTCTGGGTTTACGTGGCCTGGCATCATCATGCGACCTACGAAGATCCGCCATGGTGGACGTGGTGCGGTGGTGGGCTGATCACCGTCGGGCTGGTGAGTCGTTACATTCCGGCGCTCGTCCAAGCTTGGCGCATGGAAAAGATCGCGGATGCCCACTCAGTCGACTCGTGAGGATTGGGATAGGGGCGGAGCAGCAATGTGAATGGAGGTGCCCCAGGACGCAAGTAGGCCCTCTGCCGCTTTCCAACCGCTTAAGATCGCGCCTTCCATGGTGGCTGGCCAACCTGTTTGCACCCAATCGCCCGCTAGCCAAATGTTGCTACCGGGGACCTGCGATTTGGGTCGCAGCGCACTGCTCTGAACTCCGACGGAAAATACTGCCTGCGGGTCGGTAACCACTTGCATACGCAACAATTTGGCTTCGCGACTTTTCGGAAATACTGCTGCTAAATCTTGCAGCACTAAACGCATCACTTCCGTTGAGTTGCCGCGCGGAAGCTGGCGCGATGCGCTGACGACAATCTGATAATAGTGCTCGTCACGATTTTTCTTTCCCTCCGACGCGCCGTCGGGCTTGGGAAACACCCATTGGCACAATCGGCCAACGATGGCAGCATGGGGAGTATCTAGCCACGGGCGGTCCCACCAAGAGTGAATGCCGGAGATCGGCGACGCAGC